>NZ_CP016908.1:300000-510694 GCF_001931505.1 Pajaroellobacter abortibovis
TGTCAGAAGTGCCTGGTGCGGGAGATCCTCTCCATGCGGTGAAGGATCCCAAGAAAGCGCAAGAAATTGCTGAAGCGCGCAAAGGGAAGATTAGTCGCAGTCTTGCCCCCGCGACAGCCAAAGTGTCTTTAGAAGAGCTATCTAAATGGATGGCTGACTCGCTTCAACACGAGCTTCGGGTAATTGTGAAGGGGGATGTTCAGGGATCGATCGAGGCGGTTGCAGATGCGTTGTCCAAGCTGACTACAGAGAAAGCGCGTCTTTCTATCGTACATGCAGGGGTAGGCGCTATCACAGAAGGGGATGTCAACCTAGCTATTGCATCCAGGGCGATTATTCTTGGATTTAATGTCCGTGCAGCTGGTAAAGCCGTGTCTCTCGCAGAAGAAGGGAAGGTAGAGATCCGTTTCTATACGGTTATCTACAATATCCTGAGTGATATTCGACTTGCTATGGAAGGCCTGCTGCCTCCTACCTATGTTGAAAGAGCGGTTGGAAAAGGAGAAATACGCCAAGTATTCAAAATAAAGGAGGGGACTATCGCGGGCTGTTATATCACGCAGGGTTGTTTTAAAAGAGGCCAAAAAGCGCGTCTCTTGCGTGATGACTGCGTGATGTGGAATGGCAAGATCGGTATGCTCAAGCGTTTTAAAGAAGATGTCAAAGAGGTACAAGAAGGATTTGAATGCGGTGTCTTCTTAGAAGGGTTCTCAGATATTAAAGAGAGGGATGTGATCGACTGTTACGAAATCGATGAGGTGAAACAAAAACTTTGGTAATTGTTTGAGGTGAAGGACATGTCCATCGAGTATGCGTATGTGCAATGACGAGAGATATTGATTAGGGGTGTCTCCTTGAAAAGTCTGGATGATTCCTATGGTAGTCGGTGTTTTGAAAATAGTATTTCATATCCCTCATGCGCGTACGCTTAAAGAGAAGAGAAGAGTTATACAGCGATTTCGGGATAGAACTCTCAATCAATTTGATGTGTCGATCGCGGAAGTGGATAAACAAGATCATATTCAATGTGCTGTCTTTGGGATTTGTGTAGTCTCTTCTGTGGCTTCTGTGTGTGACTCGATTCTTGAACAAGTGACAACAGCAGCAACTCTTCAAGAGGAAGCAATTTTGATAGAACGAAAAACTGAACGGCTTTTTTTTGGCGGGGATTTTTTTGAGTGAATAAGCGAGTGTCACAGGTTTCTGAGAGAATCCAAGAGGCGCTTTCTCTCTTTATTGGAAGAAATCTTGATGATAAGCGCTTGCTTCATGTGGTGATAGTGGACGTTCAGTTGTCTGCTGACTTGCGCAATGCAAAAGTCTATTTTCGTTTGTTGGTAGGTGGGAACCAGTCGGCGCATCGCTGTGCTACACTCAAAGCACTAATCCACGCATCTTCCCTCCTGCGGTACGAGATTGCGAAACAATTGAAATTGCGCTACGCACCGGACTTTCGTTTTTATTATGATGAAAGTGGGGATAGACAAAGCCGCCTTGAAACGCTCTTTAATGAGATCGCAAACGAAACAAAGGAGAGCGAACAAGAGAAAGCCAATCATGCTGACGAATCTTGCGATAAGGATTTCTAAGTGGCTAGAGACGAACGCGGAAGAACCTTGGCGAACGTCTATTCCTTATTTCGGTTTCGCAGCTTGGTGATGTACCAGTTTCCTTTCCAACCCACCATTTGACCAACGTCGATTTTTTGAACACTTCCTCTATGGATGAACAGAAGTTTGGCTTGCTGCACTTCCCATGCAGGCTGACTCCATCCTTCTTTGAGTGTTTTCATGAGTTGAATGCGGTATCCTAATTGCAAAGACATGAACGTGAGATTCTTTTTCTTCTTTAAGCGATTGTGTAGGAAATAAATGTCTTTGCAGAAGGGTACCTGAACTTGTTTCCTCCACAGTTTTGGATCTGCTGGTTGATGGGTTGCGATGAAAGCATCTCGGGGAAATAAGAAGTCTGTTGCACGGTAGCAGTCGTCGTAAAGAATCGCTTCGAAGAGGTGTTTCCCTCGTGTTTTAAGGTCACCATCTTCTTGCTCTTGAGGGAGAGCGAGCGGATCATCTTCCTTTCCAATCCTTCCAGCATCTTGTTCAGCTGGCTTAGAGGAGGAAGGGGACCCTGCATCCTCAGAGGAGGCAGAGAATTGCGAGACGTAATGATCTTTTCTCTCTTGGCTTTTAGTACCTTCCGAGTCATTGCGAGCGCGGGTACATTGATTGAGACCAAGGAGGAGAAAAAAGGCAATATCGATTCGCTTCAGATATTTTCTCTCGTCGGTTGAATAACGATCAAGCAAGGTTAGGTAGGGGGATAAGGGCAAGGTGGATAACTTGTTGGATGGCTCGGATTTCAGCGAGACATGCTTCACTTGGACTGCTTAAAATACGCAACTTGGCACATGTTGCCTCCCCTCCTTCAAAACCTTTGTTGATCACTTCTTCAACGTGGATACCATGTTTTTTAAGGACTGTGAGAGTGTTTCCTAAGACCCCTGCCCTATCTTTCATGCGTATGATTAGTTGAAAGCGTGCAGAAGAGGTATGAAGCATATTAACTACATGAGGAACATACCCTTCGAGCACAAAAGAACGAATAATATGAACGACCTCGCTGGCAATGGCAGATTGTGCTTGATCGGTAGCAGATGCAATGTGAGGGGTGCCATAGAGGAAGCCTTGATCGGAAACAGGGGCAACAAACCATGAAGCATACGGATTGTTGCCTTCTTGGGGTTCGTTGGGGTACACATCGATTGCGGCGCGCAGATGATGTGATTGAATTGCTTTTCTCATCGCATGATAATCGACAATCCCAGCGCGTGCCACGTTGATGAAGATCGCTCGCTCAGGGAGTAAATCGAAGATTTTCTGACTGATGAGCCCTTTTGTTTTTTCTGTTAAGGGGAGATGGATGGTTAGAATGTCAGATTGTTTGGCAAGTTCTTCAATGCTCCCGACCGCTTGTACTCCTAGCTCGTGAGCGCGTGCGTGGGTGAGTCTGCGACTAAATGCAATAACGCGAAGCCCAAATGCCTTTGCTCGGTATGCTACCTCTTTCCCGGTAGCGCCCAATCCAGCGATCCCGATGGATTTCCCATAAAGCCCTTCTGCTTTCTTGAAGGGACTCCTTTCCCAGGAACCATTTCGCAGTGAATTAACTGCATCAGGGATGCGTCTGTCTAGACTGAGCAGAAGTCCGAAAACGAGCTCGGCTACTGCTGTAGCGTTTTTCCCGGGAACATGAGCTACATAGATCCCGCGCTTACTCGCTGCCTGCACATCAATTGTGTTGTACTCCGTACCTGCTCGCACAATTAAATGGAGCGATTTTGCTGCTGCGATCATTTTGGCAGTTACAGGAGTCGATCGGACGACCAAAATACTGACCTCAGCAATTTTTTCTTCTAGCTCTTCTTCCGTCAAATTAGGCTCATAATGAGTTGTGAGAGGGAGCGTGTAGAGTTCTTCAAGAGCGCTGGAATGGAATTGATCTGCGATTAGAAGGTTCATTCGGAAAAAACGTGCTTACTTAATAGAGAAGGAGATGGTACCAAAAAGTCGTACGGGAGGACTCAACAATCGTGATTTCAAATCCATTAGTACCCTTCTCTCAGAGAGAGGCAATTGAAAAATATTATGATCAGTTTTCTGCAGCTTATGATCAAAAGAGGCGCCCTTTTATGCCAGAAGGATACCATGCCTTTTTGGACGATCGGGAAATCGATCTGATCAGGCGCTATGGAGAGGGAAAAGAGATCCTTGAATGTGGTTGTGGGACGGGTCTTCTCTTGGAAAAGATCAGATTATTCGCAAAGCAAGCGCGTGGGCTTGATATCTCTTCGGGTATGTTGAGGAAAGCGGAAGAGAGAGGACTTTCAGTCTCTAAAGGGAGTATTACTGCAATCCCTTTCAAGGATGAGTCTTTTGACCTGACATGCTCTTTTAAAACGCTGCCTCATGTTCCTGAGATTGGTCGAGCTTTGGCGGAGATGGCTCGCGTGACGCGATCAGGCGGGGTTGTTCTAGCGGAGTTTTATAATTTGATGAGCCTGCGAACCCTTCTTAAGAAAGTGGGCCCAGCACGTTCAGTGGCACATATGACTCGGGAAAACGGAGTATATACGCGTTTTGATGGACCATGGCGAATTTTTCGCTTTCTTCCTCCTACATTGCATCTTGAAGCGTTTCACGGAATCCGCATCTTGGCTCCTGTGGCGGGTGCTTTTCGGATCCCTGGAGTCAAAACGCTACTCGAGTGGGGCGAGCGGACTCTCGCAGATACCAAAGCATCCCTTCTGGGGGGATTTTTGGTAGCTATTTTAAGAAAAAAGAGCGATTCGCTTTACAATCGATAAGTGGCAGAAAAGGAGACGATAACTGCATTCAGCGAATGCTGACCAGGATATCCAAGGGGTAAGGGATATCCTTTTTTAATGTATGCGGTGCTGTAAGTGTACCCAAGAAGTCCAGAAAAACGGCAGAAACGGCTTGGATTTTAAACCCTGCGCCTCCTGCGAAGGAGTGAATGAGAATAGGGGGTACATCGAAAATTTTGGTTGTTGTAGGTGAAGTCTCAGAAGTCGAAAGGGCATAGCCTGTTCTTCTTACAAGAAGGGGGTTGAATCTACTCCCTAATGACACTTTCCAATTTAATTCGGCTGTGTATGAAAATTGGCTATCTCTGTATTTACTTGAAACTTGAACGTGTGACAGAGAATACAATGAAAGCATCCCTTCAAGAGAAGGGAGCAGACTTATCTTGGAAAAGGGAAATGACGGTAGCTGCCTTGAAAGTGTGAGGTATAGCAAATGAGGTCTTGGTTTCGAAATCAAAGGATGAGTTCTGGGTTGTGATGTTGCTGGCCCCTTTCATCGGGGTGGTTATCTGAGAGTGGTAGGTCAAGGCGAACTTTGTGTTCTTGAGATGGGTGTAGAAGAAACCTACATGGGCTCCCAAAAAATGAAATCCGGAGACCTCCTCATCAAGAATGGCATTGCTTTTAGGTAGAGGTTGATGGACAAATTGGGCGGTAAAAAAGATGCGATACCCTCCCTCAGTGCGGCTTTGGAGGAGGGCGATAGCGAGAATGTGGGGGGTGCTTCCATTAAAAGTAACGCCCGCTTAGCAATTCTAATCCTGTCCATTGGGGGAAGGGAGATTGTGATAATATGCTCCTGATCCCGTGATGGTGTAGAGCACTTACCTGTCACGGTATTTTCTGAGAGTCTGTATCCTTCCCCTCTCAATCCAAAAGGGATTAAGACAGGTTGGCTGCGAATTTGAGTACCTAGTCTTGCAGCTGGTGTTAGGAGAATAGCGGATCCCCTCTCAATCACATTCGTTTTTTGCAACCTTTTCTATGAAGATTCAGGTAAAATAAAATTCATTTCTCCATGAAATTGGACTCACGATTCGTTCGGATTACCGTATTTGTTGTTCTGTTTGGCACAGCTACTCAACTCGCTCTCTACTTCAAAGGCGTGAGCTTGTGGCGTGGGTTTGCTCCTGCGATTGCTGCCAATACGCTCAGCTCCTTTCCTGCTCAAAAGAAGCCTTCCTCTTATGACTTAACTCAGCTGCGAGTTGTCAATGAAGTTCTGAAAATCGTGCGCGATCGTTATATCGATCCAAAGCGCGTAAGACCGCGAGAGATGTTGCTTTCTGCTCTCAACTATATTCAGCGGGAAATAGCTCAAGTGATGATCCAACATGAGGGGGATGAGCCGCGTGTCAAAGTGATTCTTGAAGCCGCAGAGCAAGAGTTTCGGGTCGATGATGTGCAGGGTATCTGGGATGTAAGCGCTCGCTTAAAGCAGATCTTCTCTTTTCTTCAAAAGGGGCTTCAAGGGACGGAGATCGATCTGCAGGAAGTCGAATATGTGGCATGCAACGGTATGTTGCACACGCTTGACCCTCATACGGTGCTCCTTTCTCCCATGGCCTACAAAGAGATGACTCTTTCTACGAGTGGCCAATTTGGTGGATTAGGGATTGGAGTCGGCATTCGGGACCAGCAGCTGACAGTGATCAGTCCCATGCCGGGGACACCTGCTTTCCGTGCAGGGATTAAAAAGTACGATCGTATTCTTCAGATCAATCAAGAATCGACTCTCAATATGGGGTTGACTGAGGCTGTCAACTACTTGAGGGGAGCTCCAGGGACGAAAGTGATGGTTTGGATCCATCGTGATGGACCTCAGGGGTGGGCGGGTGCGAAGCCTTTTGAGTTGGTTCGCGAAGTGATTCACGTCATCAGTGAGGAGCATAAGCTTCTCGAAGGGAATATCGGGCTCATTCGCATTAAACAGTTTCAAGCGAGTACGGCGTCCGATCTTGATGCGGCCCTGACTCAAATGAGGAAGCAAGGGGCATTGAAAGGATTGATCTTAGACCTTCGTTACAATCCAGGAGGGTTACTCGACCAAGCGATTAAGGTCGCAGATAAGTTCATTCGAGAAGGGCCTCTTGTTGCTACTGTTGGGAATCCGAGTGAAGGGCGCGAAGAGAAATATGCGCATCCTGAAGGGGATGAGCCTAATTACCCCATGGTTGTTCTTGTCAACGGAGCTTCTGCTAGCGCTAGTGAGATTGTGGCGGGTGCTCTTAAAAATCACCACCGCGCTTTGGTTGTTGGCGAAACCACTTTTGGTAAGGGGACTGTCCAGATGGTCTTCACAGATTTGCCTGAGAAGGCAGCTCTTAAAATGACCATCGCCCAATACCTGACGGAACCCGGGGATATTTCTATTCAGGGGGTTGGGATCACGCCTGATGTTGAGTTGGTCCCCATGGTTGTCGATCCGCTTGAGATGGATCTGACGGGCAATATTTCTGGGATTAAAGAGCGCGATCTGTCTCGCAGTCTTTCTAGTATGCGTATCTCAGAGGGTCAAAAGCCATCTGAAGTCGTCCGTTATTATTTCTCTTCAAAAGAGCAGCAAGAGTTGCGAGATCGAGCAGGAGATTTTGAAGAGGGTGGTGTTATTGATTTCCCAATCCGATTTGCACGCGATCTGATTGCCCACGTACCACCTACATCGGGAAAACGATTGGAGCAGCTCAATGCGGTTAAGCCTTTTGTGCAAGAAGCTCGATTGAAGGAAATCGAGAAGGTTAAAGTAGAGCTAGCTAAATATGGGATCAATTGGTCTGATGTCCCCTCTGGTAAGGGGGCTGGTTCTCCTTCGGATGCCTATGTGGTTCAGGAATCTGCCCCCTCTGCTGAGGTTGTGGTAGAGACAGATCGCAAGGAGAATGAAGTAGTCGCTGGAGAGCCTATCATGCTCCGTGTCACGGTAGCCAACAAGGGTTCTTCTCCCTTTTATCGGTTGTTGGCTGTTACAAAAAGCGACAACCCATTTCTCGATAAGAAAGAACTGATTTTTGGGAAAATAGAGCCAGATAAAAAACAGACTGCTATGGTCTTTTTGGGAGTGTGTTCAGCAGAAGGGATTAAGCCATCATTCAGTAAAGGAACCCCTCCTAAAGGGTCCTCTAAAGCTTGCAAAATTCCTTCTAGTACCCTGAGCCGATCGGATGGGATCACCATTCATTTTTCTGAGGCGCGCGGATGGGCACCGCCCGATGTTGATACAAGAGTGACTATCCATGCGCTTGAAAGGCCTAGTTTTGCATACAATTATCAGATTGTTGATAATCGAAAAGGGAATGGGGATGGGCTCGTTCAGAAAGGGGAGGCATTTACTCTTTATCTTACGGTCCGAAATGTTGGGAAGGGGCGCTCTTATGAAACTCAAGCTAATCTGAGGAATTTATCTGGAGATGGTCTTCTGTTGCGAGAAGGGCGATTTGATATCTCTTCCATGCAACCTGGTGAAGTTCGGCAGGTCGCTTTTACTTTTGATATTCAGCCGCAGCTCCAAGAAAATGAAGCCCGGTTAGAACTATCTATTGCCGATCGCGATTTGCATGAAGTTGTGACGGAAAAGATCAGGATGATTATCCGAGAAGGGATCCTCATTCGATCGGAGCAGTCTTTGGTTCAAGCGAAGCAGATGGAGGCTGTTCTCCTACAGTCTCCTTTGCGGGATGCGCGGGTAATTGGAAAGCTGCTTCCTGATGTGCAGGTCCCCGCTGTTGGAGTTACCGCTGGGGGGGATTATTACAAAGTGGTGTTTGCAAAAGGACGATTTGGGTTTGTGTGTGCTTCTGAAGTGGAGAAAAGAGCACAAGGAGGGGTATCCCCGCCTTCGTTTGTAGCATTTGAAGAGTCGATTACCCGCGCTCCACCTGCTCTTGAGGTCAGCATTCCAACTTTTGCAACCCGGGAGTCTACTATTTCCATTAAAGGGGTTGCAGAAGACAAAGCCCAACTGTTAGACGCCTATATTTTTGTTGGGTTCCGTAAGGTGTTTTATCGTTCCAATAAAGCAGGGGCTGACCCAAAGAGAATGGAGTTTGAAGCGACTCTCCCCCTTCAGCCAGGGCCGAATGTCGTTACAGTGGTGGCTCGGGAGACCCCTGATACCATTGCGAAGCGCGTTTTTGTGATCCGGCGGGATGGAACCCAAGGGGAAATTCTGCATTCTCCTAAAGGGGATGAGGAGTGGAGTGAAAATAGTCTGGTAGGGGAGTGAATTCTTGCGCTGCGCATTGGAGAAAGCATGATTGTGGGTATTGGTCTTGATGTGTGTTCCATTCCTCGCATTCGAAATGCGCTGGAGAAATATGGAGAGCGGTTTTACGATCGAATTTGCACCCAGGCAGAGCGTCGAGATCTGATAGGAAGAGAGCAGGCCACGGCGCTTGCAGGTCGCTTCGCAGCGAAGGAAGCTTTTGCAAAGGCCTTGGATGGTGCACTGGGAGTTGGCTGGCATGATGTGCAAGTCCTTCGCGCTACCAATGGGAAACCGATTCTTCACCTTGAAGGTGCTGCGCTTTCGTTGGTTCGCATTCGATGTGCTGTTCGGTGGTATGTGACGTTGACGCATGATGCTGGGATTGCTGCTGCTGTAGTGCTTCTGGAGGGAGAACCATGAAAGCGGTCCTTTCCTGTGAGCAAATGCGCGCTTTTGATCGCCACGCAATCACCTCTTGGGGGATTCCCGGTAACCTCCTGATGGAAAATGCAGGTCGTGGTGCGGCTGAATTCATTCAGACGGAACTGTTGCCTGGTTGCACTGGTGTGCAGGTAGTTATGGTGATCGGCTCTGGAAATAACGGTGGGGATGGATTGGTCGTCGCTCGCCATCTTCTTTGTTCTGGTGTACACGTGCGCGTTTTTGCCATCGGAGAACGAGCGCGGCGGAGTAAAGAGCTGCTTGAGCAATGCGCGATATGGCTTTCGTTGGGGGGAAAGATTCATGAGATCGATGAGGAGGACGGGATCCTAGAGCTGGAGAAAGCCTTGGAGAATGCTGATGTTGTGGTCGATGCCCTTTTCGGGATAGGGCTATCCAGACCTATTGCAGGGCGTTCCAGTCAAGTGATCCGTGCAATCAATTGTGCGAGAGGGGTTCGTGTTTCTCTCGATCTCCCTTCGGGATTAGATGGAGATCAGGGAGACGTGTTAGGTGATGCGGTGTGCGCTGATTGGACGCTCACGTTTGGCTGTCTCAAACTTGGGCTATTGACCTCTTCCGGAGCGGTTAGGGCAGGACAAGTGCGGTTGCTCTCTTTGGGGGTTCCGCAACCCCCCCCTTTTCTACGAGTCGGAGCCTATCTTCCCGAACCGTCCGATATATGTGCTCAGCTCTCTCCTCGATCGCTCAATGTGTATAAAGGGAGGGCAGGGCGTGTTGTGATTGTTGGGGGCTCGGAAGGTAAGGTGGGGGCTGTCCTGCTGGCAGCTCGTGCGGCTTTGCGCAGTGGAGCGGGGACGGTTACAATTGCTAGCTGGCCAGAAGTAGTTGGAGCCGTCGAAGGGAAGCTTCCCGAAGCGATGACATTTTCCTTGAAACGCGATCGATTGGTCGATCAAGTAGATGAAATCATCGAGGGGAAGCGTGTGGTTGTAATCGGTCCTGGCTTTGGTTTTGATGAAGGGTCAAAACGCGTATTTTTTCATATTTCTACTTCGTTCAAAGGGCTTTGCGTTGTGGATGCAGATGCGATTACGTTGTTGTCGCATGCCTATGAGCAGTATGTCGATCAATCGATCGCGGGACCAAGAATTTTCACACCCCATTCTGGGGAAGCCGCGAGGCTCCTCAAGGCCAGTGGGAATGCAGCCTTCGCTTCTTCCACCCAGGTGGAGGCCGATCGGTATGCTGCGATCCGAGAATTGATCGCTGCAACGAGAGGGGTGGTCATTTTGAAAGGCCTGTATTCTCTGATTGGAGAATGGGGTAGACCGCTTGTCGTCAATCCGACAGGCAATCCTCTTCTTGCTACACCTGGATCAGGCGATGTGCTTACGGGAGTGCTTGCTGCCCTCGGGTGTGCCTTGCCTCCGTTTGAAGCTGCTTATTGCGCTACATACCTTCACGGTCTTGCTGGAGATTGCGCGATCGATCGCTTTGGAGATCGGGGACTCCTTGCTTCTGAAGTGGCGGATTATATCCCTTCCGTCATCTCTCAGCTCTGTTCTCGAGGATTCCACCGTACATCTTCGAGATGAACTGCTTGATTGGCATAGCATGCCAGTACGAAAAGAAGATCGCTGAGTTGATTAAGATAAATAGTGATTTCTGAACGCGAAGGGGGATCGTCAGTAGCAAGAACAGCCCTTTCTGGGCGTCGGCAGATAGTTCAAGCAAGATGGAGCATCGCTCCTTAAGGGCTTCCTCCAGGCATAATGAATGTTTTTAAGAAGCTGAAGATGAGAATCGATCTGGTTGATCTCCCGTTCCAGGCTTTCCATATCGCTTGTTTGGATGAAAGGGATAGTTAGTTTATGTTCTTTGCCTGGAATGCAGGAAAGCTCTGAACCGATCGGAAAGAGAACAGTTTGGAGACCCCCTAAGAGGGAATCGCACTCTTCGGGTTCCAAGGTGCTTGCAACCCCAATGGCTGTATTGAGCTCGTCCTATAGTGCCATAGGCTGCAATCTTGGAGGTTTTGGGGGTTTCTTCTCCTCCGAAGAGTTGAGTCCACCCCTTATCCCCTTTTTTGGTATAGACCCTTGCCGGTTCGTTTCAATGTGACGAATTGTGCACAGGGAGTTAAGTATGGGTTGGGTTCCTGAAATGGGAGCAACTGGCTGTGAAGGGGAATCGGAAACGGGCGTTGCGGTGGCAGTTGCTTCTTTGTTGGCATCTGCCTTTCTCTGCAGCATGTGGTAACGGCTTGAGGCGTATACAGAGACCAGGTGAAGGCACTTGCCAGCACGTTCAAGGAGGACGTTTGTGTCTCTACCTCAGACCACCCAGCAGGGCAAATTTCTTTGAGATTATAAGGGCCACTCACTTCGACAAGCCCATGGACAAAGCCGTGATGCCATTTCTTATCATATTCAAGAGGAATCAGAGAAGAAGCGGATAGGGTACTTGAGTGAATCGTCGTCTTATAGTATCCTAGTCCTACACTAAGCCAACAGATCGATAGTAAAAGAGGTTTGATGGAGAAAGAAGCTTTCATAATTCACCTCTTTAGAGGGCTAGAGGAAGCAATAGATGTGGTTGGTTTGGCACGAGTGACATAGACCTTGCGGGGTGTATAATGCCCAAGGTAAGTCTGCTAGCGAGTACTGTGCCTGTGTTGATTCCCGTACTCATCTGAGCCACGTGGCCATTTGGACAGAATTCGGTTACATCGATGCTTTTATCACCGACTAGGCCGAAAATAAAAAAATCGGTCCACGAAGCATGGTTTTTGGTTTTTTGAGCTTCGGTTGGATATATTGAGTGTTGCTTTGTAACATCCTGCAAAACTCATGAGAGCAAGAATAAGCGGAAAGACGCGCTTATATTGGAAGGATTTCATTTTTGTGCTTACTTCATTCGTTGAGTCTTAATTAGCTGACTGAGTACATTTGGTCCCATCTATCAGCAGGGATGGTAATATTTTGATGTCAAGACCTTGTGTTTCGACGACTCAGGCGACATAATTGCACTTCTTCTTCCTGTTTATAGGTTGACAGAAGAACGCATGCGGCCTAATCCCCCAGCCCAAGTACTAAGGACCCAAATATGTGAGCGTGGAATCGATGCAAGTAGATTTATTGTTGGCGCAAAACGTTCAACCAAAAGCCACTCCGGGAGGAAATGGCACGGTGGTTCAATCTTCGCAGGAAAATTCTTCCCCCGCTCCCGGACCCGGCGTTGGCGGATTGTTCTCTCTTTTGCCTCTTTTAATGTTTGTGCCTCTTTTTTTCTTGATGTTCAGAAGGCAGAAAAAAGAGCAACAGCAGCGAGAAAAATTGAAGAAAGGGGATCGTATTGTTACACAAGCTGGCCTCATTGGTGAACTTGTCGAGGTCGAGGGGCAGGTCGCAAAAGTCAAAATTGCTTCAAATACCTTGGTTCATGTTGTTTTTAACACGATTTCCCCTTTTTCTATCGATCCTTCGAAAGTTCAATCAGGAAGAGAATCGGTGGCAAAAGAAGGGGGCCATCTGTCGGATAAAAAATAATGTTCTGTGTTATGCTGATGGGTAAAGGGCGATGAATCCTTCTAAACGGAGTCTTCTCTTTTTTACGGTAGCTGTAATTGCAGCAGGCTGTTTGGCCTATCGTTTCGATCTGTTTTGGGGGGTTGTTTCCTCTCTTTTCGTGTTTGTTTGGTTGCTGGTCGTGTGGTTACCTATCATGAATGGGGTATGGCGTCTCAAAGTGGGGTTGGTTGCGGCTGTTGTCTTGATAACGTTCCTCGTCCTCTGGCCTACTCTGAAGAATTTCTCAGGAGGTCGGATCTCCTGTCCTGCATATGTTGCTGATCATATTCGCTTTGAAATTGTTCCAGGGCTCGACCTGCGCGGAGGACTTCGGCTTGTTTATACGGTTGAAGGTGAGGAAGCGGTTCGAGACAAACGAGATCGTTTTGCAGAAGAGATCAGACACGAGCTTGCGGATGTTTTCCAGATCCGCTCCAATTCTTCTAACATACCGCTCACCCGAGAAGATATGGCTCAACTCGAAGAGAAAGTGCATGTTTCAGTTCCGGAGACTAATGCTGTTCGACTTATGTTCAAGGACAAGGTAGATATTGGAGATATCGAGGAGCGTTTCAGGAAACACTTCTTAGTGGATTTACTGCTTATTCCTGGTCCTTCTTCCGAGGAGATCACTTTTAAAATTCGACCGGATGTTATTGCTCAGATTCAAGAGCGCGCTGTGCAGCAAGCCAAAGAGATTGTTCACAGAAGGATTGATGAACTCGGTTTGCGTGAAGCGCAGGTTACGAGCCGGGAAGAGGATATCATCGTAGAGATTCCTGGAGAGAATCGACAGACATTTGAAGAAATCAAAGAGATTATCCGCCGGACTGCCCGTCTTGAGTTCAAAATTGTAGATGATGAAACGGACTTTTTTGGGAGGATCCCTGCGGAATCTATCCCTTCGCAAGAGGGGGTCGTCATCCAGGCTGAAGATGCTCCGAATGGTCCTGGTCGAAATACGCTGAGCCACTATGCGTACATTAAAAAGAATCCTCAGGAAACGATGGCAGAAGTGCTCGATCGTTTTAAGAAATGGGTGGCTACCCTGAGTGTCCCGGATGATCATCAAGTTGGATTTCAGGCTGTCAGTGAATATAATCCCGAAATTGGCCGCATGGAAGAGGGAGGATGGCGTACATATTACCTTTTCTCCCATGCCGATCTCACAGGGGAATCAATCACAGATGCGATGATCGTGCATGATCGCGATCAAGGGGTGGGGCAGTATTATGTATCTCTCACGTTCAGTCCGAGTGGTGCAGATCGATTTGAAAAAGTGACGGGTGTGAACGTCCGGCGTAGATTTGCTATTCTTTTGGATGGAATCATCGATTCTGCGCCTGTCATTAAAAGCAAGATAGCGGGGGGTCGGGCGAGCATTACATTGGGGGCTGCCGCTCCAGAGCAACAGCTGGAAAATGCGCGCAAGCTAGAACTCGTTCTTCGATCGGGAGCCCTTCCAGCTCCTCTTGTCTTATCAAACGAATCCATGATAGGGCCGTCTCTCGGTCGCGATTCGATTGCACTAGGCATTAAGGGGATGGTTGCTAGTTCTGCGCTTGTGCTCGTGTTTATGCTTTTTTATTATCACTGGGCTGGGATCATTGCAGATGTTGCTGTGCTCTTTAATCTCTTCCTCCAATTGGCTATTTTGGCTTCTTTTAATGCGACCATGACGCTTCCGGGAATTGCAGGACTTGCGCTCACCATTGGGATGTCAGTGGATGCTAATGTTCTCATTAACGAGCGAATTCGGGAGGAGCTGCGAAGGGGGCGACGCAGTCGAACAGCGATAGAAGCAGGGTATACCAAAGCGTTTTCTTCTATTCTGGATGGCCACGTAACCGTATTTATTTCAGGACTGATTCTCGCTCAGCATGGGAGTGGGCCTGTCAAAGGATTTGCTGTCACGTTGATTGTGGGTATTTTGACCAGTCTGTTTACAGGTGTTTTTTGCACGCGCCTCGTCTTTGATTGGTGGGTCCAAGGGACAAGAGCAAAGCGCTTGAGTGTAGGAGGGGGTCTCTAGTCATCCCAGAACGGAGTTCTGTGGGAGTCCGTTTTCGTTAATTCTTAAGGAGAAGAATGGAATTTTTTAAACCAGGACGCCAATTCGATTTTATGGCTCAGAGAAAGTTCTGGATTACGTTTAGCATTATCCTGTCGATAGGCTCGATGATTCTCTGTTTTTATCCAGGTCCTACCTATGGGACTGACTTTCGAGGGGGTACAGAGATCGAAGTCGCTTTTTTGAAACCCGTTGATGTTGCTGCTCTTCGTCATCAGGTGCAATCGATTGGGTTTACAAAACCCGATGTGGTTCAGGTTGTGGACCCTCAAAATCCTTACCGATTTTTGATACGTGTTCCTGAAATCACGATTCTCGATGAAGCATCTAAAGAACAGATCAAACAGTCGCTATGTTTAGCTTCCTCTACTAGTCCTGCTCAGGATCCTTTTCTCTGTCCACAAGGTGCTAGAGCGATCGAACTGAAATTTGGAGGAGGAGGGGATAAGATTCACGCTCGATATGAAGAAGAACCTGATCTATATGCGATCCGAGAACAGATTCAACGTGTTCCTATGGTGCACTTGCGGTCAGGGTCTGCAGGTCTAGAAAAAATGCAGGGTCGAGCAGGCTACCAAGTCGAGATTCAACTGCAGTCTAAGGGGGATCAGATTATGGAAGGGCTGAGGCGTGTTCTCGGTGCTGAAGTGGTTCCAGAGCAGGCGTTGCGTGTGGAATGGGTTGGACCCAAAGCGGGCAAACAGCTTCGGGATAGTGCGCGTAACTCGGTCGCTCTTGCCATTGCCTTCATTATGCTTTATCTTGTTCTTCGGTTTGATCTCCGTTTTGCTCCTGGCGTTGTGTTGGCTTGTGTCCATGATACTATGGTGGTCCTTGGCGTGTTCATTATTTTTAAGAAAGAAATCACCTTATCCACCATCGCGGCTGTTTTGACTGTCGTCGGCTACTCTATGAACGATACCGTTGTTGTCTATGATCGAATTCGAGAAAATTTAGGGAAATATCGTTCGAAGCCCTTTGCTGAAATTATCAACTTAAGTGTTTCTGAGACCCTATCGCGTACCCTTCTCACATCAGGTGCTACGATACTCAGTGTTCTTGCTTTTTTTATCTGGGGAACAGGGGTTATTAAAGACTTTGCTTTGGCTATGGTTGTGGGGATCTTAGCTGGGACGTATTCGAGTATTTATGTGGCGGCCCCTTTGACAGAATGGATTGATAGCCGTATCCGAAGGGCTTCTTAGACATTATCCTAATATGAGGTGGAAAAGTTATTTCTATGTCTTCTCGAGCTGATGAAGAAATAGCTGCTTTGATTGAATTTAAGTCTGTTAAGAAGCGGTTTGGTGCGAAGGAAGTATATCAAAATCTCTCTCTCTGCATTCGCAAAGGGGAGACTTTTACTGTTCTAGGCCCTTCAGGTTGTGGGAAGAGTGTCCTGCTCAAAATGCTGATAGGTCTCGTTCTTGTGGACCAAGGGGCGCTGTGGTTCGATGGACAAGACATTACGAAATTACCTGAGCACAGATGGATCGACATCCGGCGTCGGATTGCTTATCTATTTCAGAGTGCGGCCCTTTTTGATTCTCTCAATGTGAAAGATAATGTGGCCTATGGTCTTCGTGAGCTTTTCTGGAAGACGATGAGTGAAGAGGAAATCACTCAGAGGGTTGCGGAGTCTTTGAATCTAGTGGGACTCCCTGGAATTGAAGACATGTGGCCTAGCGATCTGTCAGGGGGAATGAGGAAACGTGTGGGGTTAGCGCGCACATTGGCGCTCCATCCTGAAGTGATCCTGTACGATGAGCCTACGACGGGTCTCGATCCTATCAATACAGCTCGAATTAGTTATTTAATCACTAAACTGCAGGCTTCGTTAAAGCTGACGAGCATTGTGATCACCCACGATATGAAGGTTGCGTTCGAAGTTTCGGATCGGCTTGCTATGTTAGGGAAGGGGGGGGTTCACAAGATTGGCGCGCGTGATGACTTCCATCATTCGCAAGATCCCTATGTGCGTGACTTCATTGAAGGGAGGGTCCCTGGTGAAAATGGGATATCATAGCAGACACACTTGTTTTATTGAGATGAAGCGATGCCAAATCGGATGAGAGTTGGAATTTTTGTTCTGATTGGATTGGGACTGGTCGGGTTCATTATTTTTATGATCGGAAGTACTCGCCGTTTTTGGGAGTCAAAGATCACTTATGTTGCTTCTTTCAATGATGTGGCTGGATTAAAGTCGGGTGCGCCGATACGTATGGGGGGGGTTGACATCGGTACGGTCGGTAGAGTGGGACATTCCGACAATATTGGAGATACACACGTTTATGTTGAACTCGCTATCGCTGAAACTGAATCGAAACGGATACGGGAAGATACAGTGGCGAGGATCGTGAATAAGGGATTGTTGGGAGATAAAATGGTTGAACTCACTCTTAGTGTCAGCGAAGCCCCTCCTCTCGATCCAACTCGTCCGCTTAAGACAGAAGAAACGATGGATCTTTCTCATTATATGACGCGGGTCGACGCAATCGCTCAAAAGACAGAGATGGTGATTGGTCATATTGAATCGGCTACGCGTGCATTTAGCGATGGTCAGATCACGGAAGATCTCAAGAAAACAACAGAACATGTCCGGGAAATTATGGAGGCACTCGCCCATCACGATAGCCCTCTTCATCGCTTAATTTTCGATGACAAGCAAGCCAAACAAGTGAGCCGCACCCTCACAAGCTTGGAAGAGTCAACAGGGCAGTTGCGCGTTATGCTCGCGAATTTAAATGAGATCAGTAAGAAAATACAGAAAGGGACCGGGTTTGTTCATAAACTGCTCGATGATGGTGAATTATCGTTGCATATTGCCAATTCTCTGAGCGCACTTGAACAGAATCTCAAAGCAGTTCAAGATAATAAGGAAGGGCTCGCCCACGCTCTGATTTATGGAGATGAACGGATAGGACGATGGCTGCAGGATATGACTGCGATGACTTCTGATCTCCAAGTAATCGTCAGAGATATCAAAGCAGGAAAAGGGACATTGGGCGGTTTGCTAATGGATCCTACGATTTATGAAGATGTTAAACGTACAGTTGGCACCGTAGAGAGCAACGAAATCTTGCGTGCCTTTGTCCGATATTCAATCCAGGCAGATGAATCGACTAGAACAAACCCATAATCGCACTGAGGTTTTGGATAAAGCTCACTGGAGTGCAGTAGAGGAAGTCATCGAATTATTTCATGAAGAGCATTTCTATCAAGCGATGAGGCAGTTGCATTCTATTCTTAAGGTGGATCCTCATAATCCATACGCGTATTATTTCCTTGGAATCGCTTTCTATGAGGTAGGTGAACTGGAAGCGTCGCGCGACGCGTACATGGCATGTCTCAGAGTAAGCCCAACACATCTAGGGGCACGCGTGGCGCTTTGCCATGTACTGCGTTCTTTAGGGGAATGGCGATCAGCGATTCGGGAAGGGATGGAGGCGTTTGCTCAAGCACCGGGTGATTCCGACGTGTTGTACGCGTTAGGTCTTGCCTATTTTGGGCATGGAGATGGCGCAGCCGCCCAAAAGTATCTTCGCGCCTTTCTGGAAACTTATCCTGAACTGGAAGTCAAGCTAGAAGTTGAGGTGATCCTCAAAGCGATGGAAGAATCTCAAGTCGAATAATGCGGGGGATATCTCTACGAGCGATCAAGAAGATGAATGCGCTGATTTCTGATCTGAAAAAAGGGAAAGTCTATTACGCTAACAATCTTTCTATCTTGGAGCAACTCCCCACAGAGTCGATCGATCTCATTTACATCGACCCTCCGTTCAATACGGGAAGAGAACAGAGTCGTTTTCAGCTTCAGACAGTTCAATGCGATCAAGGGGATCGACTTGGCTTTGGAGGGCGGCGGTATAAAACAGTTGCACTTGGGTCTTCTTCGTTTTCTGACGATTTTGAGGATTATTTGGGGTTTCTCGAACCTAGGTTTGTGCATGCTCATCGTCTCTTAAAGAGAACGGGAAGTTTTTATTTCCATATCGATTATAGGGAAGTCCATTACTGTAAAGTTCTTCTCGATCGCATTTTCGGTCGCAGTCAGTTTATTAATGAAATTATCTGGGCTTATGATTATGGAGGGAAAACCAAGAAACGGTGGCCTCCTAAGCACGATACGATTCTGTTCTATGTCAAGGATAACAAACATTATTTTTTTGATGGCACTGCTGTCGATCGAATTCCCTATATGTCTCCTTCTCTTGTGGGTGCTGAAAAAGCGGAGCGTGGCAAGTATCCGACCGACACCTGGTGGCACACCATTGTCAGCCCTACTGGAAAAGAGAAGTTGGGGTATCCTACTCAAAAACCGCTTGGTATTCTTCGTAGGATTGTTTGTGCCTCTTGTCCTGAGGGTGGAATTGCCTTTGATTTCTTTGCGGGGAGTGGAACATTAGGGGAAGTTGCCTTGAAAGAAAATCGGCGGTTTATTCTAGTTGATATCAATCCATACGCATTACAGGTGATGAAGCGCCGGTTCTCTTCTATCGAGGGTGTTGAGTTCTTTGAACCTGGAGGTGCTTTGAATCGGGTGATTGGTTAGAAAGTAAGTGTTGTGGAAACTAAGAGGGTGCGTCCATACCCTCGTACCGTTCGTTCGGTGAACGCTGGGCTCACAGGAATGTGGTAACGCCAATCGAAAACATTGTATATTCCAATGCTGTAGCGGAAAGGGATGTGAGCCGCTTCTCCTGAAAAGACTACATCCCATAGAACGTTTGGATTGGTCATTCCTTGGGGTTCAGTATCATGGATGCGATCGAATCGATCATAGCGTCCACTTTCCAATGTAAGTCGGGAGTTGAACATTAAGGTTTTATTAATAATGGGTCCACTCCCCTTAATGGAACCCATATGCTGAGGGACATTCGCTATCATACGGTGGTTCCCATTGTCGTTGATGTAGCTGGGTTGCTGGAGGCTATAAGTGGCAGCTATGGTCCATCCCTGTGCCCACTCGCGTCTCAATTCGAGTTCCCCTCCTAAATACAGTTTGGAAGAGTGAGCATTGCGGAACTGAAGGGGCGAGTTTTGGGTTCCTTCTCCTCGAAGAACAATAAAATGATAAATGGAGTTTGCGTAGGCAGCTATGATACCTGTGACTTTGGGAGAAAAATGGTGACTGAGTTCGATTTCTATAGAATACAGAGATTCCGGATTGAGACTGATATCCGAAAGGTGATATTTTGGATGAGAAGTATCTCGAGAACTACCCTGCTGAATGTCAGAACCGAAGCTTCTTTCGTAAAAAAGCTCGTAGGCGCTGGGTGCACGGAAAGCTTTTCCCCCCATGATCTTTAGATTGCCATCTGCATAAGGATGCCAGATGACTGCAATGCGTGGATTGAAGGAACCTTTAGAGGTTGAATAATAATCGAAACGGTTACCTAGATTGAGCTTAAACGAAGGAGAAAAAACAAAGTCGGCCATCAAATAGCCGGCTCCAATCCACAGCGTATCAGAACGATCAAGATAGGTCTCTTCCGTGTTCCATCCCGCCAGATCCATTTTGTAATGGTATTGGATTTCGCCACCTGCAGTGAATCGCATGTAGTTGAGAGGGGTCCACATTACCCGCTGTTCCATGCCTAGCCAGTTGCCATTAAATGTTTCTATAGAGGTGTCTCTATCGCTTTGATACATAAGGTGGCTTCGGAGATTGTATAAGTTGAGGTAGCTTCGGCTTAAGAGTTGCCATTGGGAATTGAGTTTAGGTTCAAATCGCGCTTCTAGAAATCCTCGCGCATCGATGAATCGGTTGTTTGGAATCCTCTTTTGCAAGTGAGGGTGCTTGATGAACACATACTTATCACGTGTGTTATAAAACCATTGGAGTGAAAAAGACTTGTACCACATTCGCCCTTCGATTGTGCCCGCGTTAAAATCGGGTTTTTCGTCGGCATCATTCCCAGAAATAGAGTCGAATTCCAGGCTTTTATGCACTCCTCCTACGGATGTCCAGAATCCAGCGTGAGGACTGAAATGCCATTGAGTTGTTGCGTGGCCACCACCGACCCCTTTACTGACTGTCGATAGATTGATCTCTTGGTGGGTTGGGAGATTGCGATGGTGTGTGACGAGGTTGATGACGCCTGCAAAAGCTCCCGTTCCATAAGACACAGAACCAGGCCCTCGAATGACTTCAATCCGCTCGATATCCTCTAAGTCTGTGCGAGCATCGTACCCCACCATCGAAGAACCGGTGTAGTTATTATTGGTTGGATGACCATCAAGCAGCACAAGGAGCCGATTCCCGTTGTTGCCAAGGGGGGAAATCCCTCGTACGCCTACGCTGGTATAAGCATTATCAAAGGAGAGGTAAATCCCTCGTATTCCGCGCACTGCTTCTGCAATAGACCAATAGCCCATTGCTCGAAGCTCTTGTGCTGTGATGACAGAAACGGAACTGGGTGCATCTTCGATCGACTCATCCATGCGGGAAGCAGCGAACACTTCTGCACTGGGGATCATTTCTAGGTCCAGCTTGGTCTGTTCCTCACTTTCGATACTAAAATTTCGCTCAATCGTTTGATATCCGGGTTGAGAGAGGCGAAGATGATGAATACCTACAGGTACTTTGACAACAGTGGGTGTGAAACCAACAAAACGACCATCAACTTCGATCAGGGTATCGCGTACACTAGTATTGATCACGAGATTCCCTGTGAATGGGGTAAGTACAGAGCGTAGCATATAAGTCTGACCTTCTTGTGTTAAGTTGATGGTGTTCTGTGAGCTGTGGAATCCTTCTTTAAAAAAGAAAAAGTTGTGAGAGCCTAAAGGGACGGAAAGCGTGCAAGGGGTCTTGCACGTGAGATGAGAGCTTGGTGTATCAACAGCCACCTGTACTTCTTCAGGAGAACTTGTGATTTGGACGGAGGCTGCGAGGGGAGATAACTTTAAAGAGACAGTTTTTTCTTCTCCTGCCTGCAGATGTATTGGTTGAGATTGAGCGGAATGAAAGCCTTCTGATTCGGCAATAATTACATAAGTGTCAGGTACTAACCCCAGAATTTGGGGGGTAGAACCCCAAGAGCCGAGATCCTTCCGATTGACGTAAAAAGGGATTCCTGGTGGGTCTGTGGCGACGTGAATAATCCCGATGTAAGGCTTGATCCGATTGATGGCCTCTAAGATCCGTTTCTGCAGTACGGGATTGATTTCCTCTGCAAGAGAGTATTGGTAATAACGAAAAGCATCGGGGTAGTTCAGTAAATTTTCATACGTCCTTGCAATGTTGAAGATGACATTGCGGTTGGGGACCAAGCGATTGGAGAGGAAGAAGTGTTCCAGTGCGCATTGATAGTCCTGCAGCTTGTAGCATTTGGTTGCTTTCTCGAAGTGCAGATTTGCTTCTGAAGCTAAATCTAAAACAGCTGACGCATTGCTTGCTTTGAGAGAGAGAAATAAAGATAACCAGAACGCAAGGAGAGAAAGAAACTGCTTAAAGAGAGCCATCATCAGAACCTAAAAGAGTCAAGGAACGATAAATGGATACAGCAAGTTGTTGGCATATATTATATGTAGTAGAATGACTGAGCAAAAATTCGCGTTCTCAATAAAAAAGCAAGCAATAGTGGGGCGACCGACGGGGATCGAACCCGCGACAACTGGAGCCACAATCCAGTGCTCTACCAACTGAGCTACGGCCGCCATAATCCATTTGATTGAACTCCTCCACCATACTCATGCTTGCTTCAGGTGCAAAGGGGAAGTTACCTTTCTTGAGATTTTTTCCACAAGCGATTGTGTACTTCCTGTAAATACTTGTGAGCCGTACAATCGAGTGATATTTTAAACGGACATTATCTATAGGGATGAAATATACTTCTACCTTCAACAGTTTTTTTGTTTATGAAAAATTTATTCTTTTTTAAGATCTAACATTTGAGGGTATATGCGAAGCAAGATCATCGCTTTAAACGCTGCGATTGTTCTATTGGTTGGTTTTTTATCATTGACGCTTGTCAATTCATCAGTGAGGCAAGCTGTCAATGACCCAAATCAACGACTTGAACTTGCACGCCGTCAAACCTTGGGTGCAGCTGCTCGTATTCAACTCGCAGTGTTGCAGGCAGAGCGATGGATGACTAGTCGAGGAAGAGAGCCTGCAACTCTTGAACCTTTAAAAAAGGCTGATCCCGCAGCTCGTGGCGATGCTGCAACTTTCTTTTGCGATACTCTCTTGGTGGATGCGAAAAGAGCGACTATCTTTGAAGGGATGGTCCCCTCTCTCGTTTTGATGGTGGATCAGGCAGGCAAGATTGTAGGTAGAAGTGGCTCTGGCTTGTCCCGAGGGGAAGAGATCACTTCTGTTTATCCTGCTCTCAAGGTGGCCATCACTTCTGGACAATCGGGATCGGATGTGTGGGCTAATGCCATCCGGAATGATCACTTCATTGTTTCTTATGCGCCTGTGTGGGGTGAGGCAGACAAGGTGGAGGGGCTCATTGTCCTTGCAGTGAATCTCAATGATGTGTTGTCTCTCGCGGATGATTCTGTTGCTGCAGAGAGTCGATTCGCTTTGCTTGCTGCGGACAAAGGGACGAGTTGGCGTGTTATTGGTGAGTCGACAGCCAAAGAGAAACCTAGTCTTCAAATCGACGATCAGCTTCAGAATGTGATCCAAGCATCCTTAAACAGCCGAGATGCTACTTCATTGATGGAAAGCGATAAAATAATTGCGACTATACCTCTGCAAAGCTTTGGAGATGGAAGGCATACTGTACTTGTTGCTTCTTTTTATCCTGTTCTCCTTAAAAGCTTTGCATTACCCATTTGGTGGATTACGGGTCTCGGTATTCTGCTGGTCATTATTGTGGGGGTCGCACTGGGGAACTCGATCATCCGTCCGATAAAAGTGCTGGAGGAAGGCTTGTTGGCAATCCTCAATGGCCATGTCGAGAAACGATTTGAGCTTAAACATGCTGAATTGGGTGGACTTGCATTCCGTCTCAATCAGCTTCTCGGTAAATTGATGGGGATTGAAGAAGATATGACCAATGAAGAAGGGCGTCCTTCTATGAGCCCGGAAGCGAGGCACTTTATGGATGTAATGTCCGTCGGTGACGTGTGGGGTCAGGAGCTTTTTCAAGGAGGGGGAAGTGTGGATAGCCAGGTAGTGGATCGTCTTGCCAAAGAAGATACAGAATCTTACTACTCTAGAATTTTTCGTGAGTATGTTGATGCAAAAACAGCTTTGGGTGAATCCGTAGAAAATATCACACGGGATGTCTTTGTGCGAAGAATCCAGGAAATGGAAAAAGAAGCAGAGCAAAAATTTGGGGCGCGGGTGCGCTATTGTATTCAACCCAGTGAAAAAGAGGTGATCTTCTTAGCGGTTGCGTTTCCCTAATCGCGTGTTTAAGGTAAAATATTGTACTCAGATGGTATGGTGGAATTTCGGTAAGAAAAAGAAAGAGAATCTTCCTCGAGAAGGGGAGAGCGCTCGCAAAGAAGAAGCTCTTGTTGCTCGTTGGCGGGAGCGTGTTAGCGATAGGAGGGCTCAGAGTTATGAGCGACAAGAAGCGATTGAAGCGCTGGCAAGATTGGGCACTCCAAAAGCAGGAATAGCACTTCTCAATCGATTTACCTTCACAGTGGATCCTTCTATTACAGATCAGGAAGAGAAGGAGGCTGCCTTTCAAGGGGTCATTCGGATTGGGAAAGAGGTTGTTACTGCAGTGAGGGGTTTTGGCAAAAAAGCGGAAAGTTTAGCCTGGGGGATGAAGATTTTAAAGCATCTTCTCTCGCCTGATGAATATGTGCAGGAACTTCTATTCTTTCTCGGGCAATGGGATACGGAGTACGCTAAGTTTGTTGATCCGAAGGTACAGCTCCTGACAGAGTTGGAGAATGTTAAAAATCCAGCAATCCCCAAGGCAGTGGAACCTTTCCTCCAAGACGTGCATGAACCTACCCGTTTTCATGCAGTCAGTGCACTGCTGGCGCAGGAAAATCAGAGTGCCCTTTTTCCCCTTCTTTCTCTGCTAAAAGTAGAGGAGAGTTTTCGGGTTAAAAATAAGATTGTCGAAGGACTAGCTCGCTGTCAGTGGCTCATCCCCGAAGAGGAAAGAGAAATGGTTCGTACGCACCTGATGCATGGTTATACTCTCCATGAAGAGGGCATCATCACCAAAGCGTGAAGCGGTTTCTGGGGAGCATTGCAAGTATGCTTTTTTCTAATTTAATCGCTGATCTGAATTTTTGAAGGGAATGAAAATCCTAAGAAAATTGAGAGCATCTGATTAAATTTGAAAGTGCGGTCGACAGCACTAATTTGATTGTCACATGTGTTTGGGTGAGGGGAGTCGCTTTTTGAATCAAAGCCGGACCGGTTCCATGAGAAGGGAAACGCGCGATATTCGACTCCAAAAGACAAAAAATGCGTGGGATAGAAGGTAAGCCCCATTCCAAAAGTGGGAGCGATTGCAGTGCGAGACGCTAGTTCAAAGGAGGCCGGATCTTTGCAATTAAGTTTCCCTTGGCTGCCACAGAAGCCTCTCTCCTTAATTCCTATGAATGCGGCCCCCCCATAAAAATAGACGTCTGTGTCGATAAACATCATTTCGAAGAGAGACATCTTGCCGCGAAAGGGAATGAAGCTAATTTGAGGGGTTGCCATCCAAACGATCTTTGAAGTCTGTTCCGCAAAACCAGAAGGGTTGATATTCAATGCTGTTTTTTCGTTGCGTACAGCAGTTTCATCAATTTGATCGGTCAAATGAGTTGTCATGCTGAGAGCCGTGTATCCTCCCCAGGCGCCTACGGCAAGCCAATCTGTTAAGTTATACTGAACCCTTCCTCCTGTAAGAAAGGTTCGTCGGTATTCATCGAGCAAAGTGAAAGAAGCGGTCGGGGCGATCTCTAAGCGACCTTTCCGGTAAAGGCGTAAGTTTCGAACAGCGGGGGCACCCTTTAATGGACCCGTAAGTTGGATTTCTTGCCCTTGTGCTGTGCGATTGCTGCCCAGCATCAAGCAGCCGAAGGCGAAAGCGTTTAATAAGAGGGAAATAAGGACTCTTCTTAAGAATACCATAGAGTTTCTTTTCTCTCTTTGGATCGAGAAACAAGACGGTAACGAAAAGGAAAAGTGAGTTCTCATTTGGGCAACCGATAGTCCCAATTAAATGGCAAGAAAATGCTGATGCCTAACTGAGCTTGTATGTTGTTTGTAAGATTAGTATTGCCATACCATGTGTTTGGATTTTGTTGTTGCGTTTGGGTGTTTGCAACCGTGAGCGCCTCGAGCTGTTCATTATAGATGTAATCACGAACCTCTAAAGTGGCTGCAAACCATCGATTGATGAAGATGCGCAGTCCTACACCCGCATTGCCTGCGAACTTAGGTTTAAAAGGAAAATTGCGGTTATCGGGGTCCATGATAGGAAGAGGTCGAGTGGAGATGGAACCTGCTCCAGCAACCATATAGATATCGTAGTTAAAAATAAATTTTCTTAAGCCAGCAAATTTTCCGTAAATCGGCACAAAGATCACGTTTGCATTTGCATTCCATTGATATTCTGTGAGCGGTACGGCGGTTCGTGTAGCACGTCTATTTTGAAAGTTGAAATCGTAGTCGATGTCAGCTCTTTGGTAAAGATTGCCGCTTAATCCAAATGCAAGCGTGTGTGTAACGTAAAAGTTAAGAGCAAGGCCAAGACCTGGGTGACTGATAAATTGATCGTTGAGTGAGAATGACCAGTAAGGCTGGATCTCGAGCCGGTAGGTTCGCAGTGCGTAGATCTGTTGAACCGTGTACACCTCGGACTGAATCTGGTGTTTTGCGAGGCTTTCTAAATCACTTTCTTTTGGACACGAAGCAGGATCTAACTCACATAGATTGTTGAGATTTTGTTCTCCCACAGGAGGTGTTTCGAGGGCAGCAGGTGTTGTTGGTGATGAATCAGGAGGAGTCGTGTCTTGAGAGGGGGATTCGGTTGCTTCACTTTTCGCTTTTTCCGGAGTCTCTTCAGAAACGCTCGGTGAATTATGGTGATGGCGATGATGTCCTGCATGGACTTTCTTTTTTTGAGCCAAAGCAGAAGAGGCAAGCAGCCCGAAGGCTGTAAAAAAGAGAAAACCTCTATAAGCTTGCTTCATCCTAATTCCTTTTCCACAGATGCATTTGCATTTTTAACACATGAACATGCTGACTGACTTTTTTATGAGTGCAAGTCAGTGTAGTATCTAGCTTTTGATTTATCTGATGGACCAATACACCCATTAAAAAAGCATAAATCAGAAAAGCATAAATCAGAAAAACTGTTTATTGACGCTAAGAAAATTAATTGAACAACCTCAACAATATCATGTAAATCTTTTTTTTCGCAAATGATTTCGTATGAAACGAAAAGGTCTTTTTTGGAACTGTCAACTGTCCTCAAGCCGCTCTTTCTCTAATTGGTTCTCGGCCAAAGAGGGCTTCCACAAAATCATCTGCATGGAACGGTTGTAAGTTTTCTACTCCTTCTCCCAAGCCAATGTAAAATACAGGAAGATGAAGCTCGTGACAGATTCGCAATAGAATCCCACCCTTTGCTGTACCATCCAACTTGGTGAGAATGATTCCTGTGACGTTCGCTACGTCTTTGAACGCCTTGGCCTGTTCGATTGCGTTCTGTCCAGTTGTCGCATCAAGCACAAGTAAGGTTTCATGGGATGCGCCTTCGGCTGCTTTTGCAATTGTCCGATGGATTTTGCGCATTTCGTCCATGAGGGGGACCTTCGTGGGTAGACGCCCTGCTGTGTCGATCAAAATGAGGTCAGTCTTGCTCTTTTTGCCTTCTGCAATGCTTTTGAAAATAAGGGAGCTTGGATCGGTTTGGGGCTGACCACAAATCACTTGAGCCCCTATGCGCTCACTCCAAATGGTTAATTGTTCACTTGCGGCTGCTCGAAATGTGTCTCCTGCTACAAGAAGAACTTTTTTCCCTTGCTGAATGAAGTGCGCTCCTAATTTTCCGATGGATGTGGTCTTACCTACTCCGTTGACTCCTACAAAGAGAACCACGGTAGGCTGTGCAACAATGGAAAGAGGGGGATGATCGATGGATAAAATGTGGCGAGCTTCCTCGCATAAAATAGCCCATATTGTATCTGGATCGGTCGCTACTCTTTGTCCTACTGCTTTACGAAGCTTGCTTAAGAGCATTTGGGTCGTTTGAACGCCTACGTCGCTAGTAAGCATAATCTCTTCCATTTTTTCTAGGAGGTCAGCGTCAATCGTGCGATGGCTGGCAAGCAAAGTGGAAAGACGACTAAAAAAAACTCCTCGAGCGGAAGTGAGACCTTTTCTTATCGCTTGGATCGCATTGGTTTGGGATTGTGAAGAAAGTACTTCCGTGGTCTGTGTGTAGACCATGTCTTCTGGTTTGGTCTTGAGGGGTGGTTCTCTTTTTGCGGAGGGGGAAACCTGTCGAATAGTCCGAGTTTTCTGTCTGAATTTCGGTATCGATAGGCTGGAGATGGCAATCAGGGCTCCTACCCCTAAGGCTATATATTCTGTATCCATACGTATAACTCTCGGCTTTTGGTTAACTCATTAAATGATATGGTAGAGAAAAGAGAAAGAAAGGGCCCCTTCGAGAAAGTCAACGAATACTTCTCGCTTGGTAAAATGAACTGCCGCTTCGTCGATACCGAAATCGGTTGATCCTTGCATGAGAATAGAATCGACCATTCCAGATCCTCTCTGCTGCTTTAGCTTTAAGTGAAGCGTTTTGTTTGGATATGCCAAGACTTTCCATGCGGATTCATAAGATCCAGGACCGCGCGTTATAAGCACCGATTTGCTTTTTCTAACCTGTTGAGGCATGTCTTAGGCTCCACATTTCATCTCGTCTGCTGCAAGACTTTGAAGACAAGACTTGTGAGGCAAATACTCCGTCCCTGCGCGGATGCAGTATCCTCCTGTGAGCCCTACGTCGGATGGACCAATCGAATTGATTAGTTGTTGACAGACAAACCCTTTCGGACATTCACAATAATTGGCTCCGTCGTTGGTTTTCCCATATACGTTGGCACATCGGCAGGAACAGTAAACAGCTTTGTCTGCAGTGCGATCCTTGCACTGGGAGCATACACCGCCTGCTACAGGGGTTTCTGAGTTGGGTACCTTGCAGCTTGTCTGTCCGTCAGGGGCTTTCCCTTGCTCATTTTGTCCGTAAGGGCAGGTGGTGCGCCCTCGAAAATGGTGCACTAAGCACGCGCGTGAGGGGCAGTCCATGCTTGCCGATTCGACACTGACTTCTCCTTCGCTAAACCCTGTGAAATTTGGATTGTATTCTTGTTCGGGGATGCAAGGATCTCCAATTCCTGAATGGGTGCATCCTCCTGCTGCGAACAGGCTGGTGACCAAGACGGCAAAAGAAAAAGTGAAAAAATAAACTAAGAATGTGTGTATTTCTCTCTTTAAGTGCATGTGTTTTGTCCAGCTGATGAGGAATGAAAGATTGTAGGAAGACTTGCTCCAGAAGGTCAGACAGGTTCACTTGAAGTTCGATGTTTGACTTAATGTGTGGAATAATGAACTCTTGACAGTGAAGAAGCTACCTGTACCATCGAGGCAGGCTTAATGTTAGTAGAACTTAAACTTTGTTCTCTGTTAAGCTGGTGAGATAGTGCTTGGAGAGAAGGTCAATCCTCTATCGTCGAGCAACGATGATGGAGAGTGGGCTCTCTTGCAAGCAAATGCTTGTTTATTGTTAAGTTGTGGCAACAGCAATGCCCGAGGAGTTATATGGAATGGCAAAAATAGAAGAACCTGTATTTCTTTTGGGTTTTGCTTTGATGTTGGTAAGTCATTCATTGTTTGCAGCTCCCCAAAAGAAAAATAGGTATGCTCCGCCCTCTCCAGAGCCATCTGTCGCTGCTTCTCCGCAAAGAGCACAACAAGAGGATCCGTCTTCAGAACCAAAAGAATCAGATGAGAAGCTGGTTTCTCGCCCTTCCACTGGAGGGATGATCCAACAAGCTACGGTTGCAAGGCATCTCCATGAAACAGGCAAATTATGGGAGGCCGCTGCTGCCCTTTCATCCGTAGCAAAAGGGGAGACGGGAGACGATGAACGGAGTCGACAGCTCGCTTCTTTCAATTTGGCCAAAGTGCTCTATGAGCTTCATTTTTATCAGGCTGCTTACAATATTTTTAGCTCCATTGCAGATAATCCTTCTCACATTAAATTTAAAGAGACATTGCTGTGGCTTGCTAAGCTAGCTGATGATCTTCCTGAGCCTGCAGGTGTTGCAGAACAAATCGGCAAGTATCAGCAGCAAGAATTGAGTCGTTTTAATAATCCGTCTCAGCAAGAAATTTATTGGAAGCTCCGCTACTATTTGGGCCGTTATGCATACGACCGCCAGCAATATGAGGACGCTATTCTGTTGTTTGATGGTGTTGAGCAGTCTTCCTCTTATTTTGCCCGTGCTCAGTTTTTTAAAGGTATTTCGAATGTTCAGTTGAAGAAATCTATTCCTGCTCTTGGAGCTTTTCAGCATGTTGTCGATGAAGCTGGGAATCAGGTGGAACTTCGTGACCTCGCTTTTCTATCGATGGCTCGGACTTATTATTCTGCTTCCATTTATGTCGATGATAAAAACGTCCCTACCATCGATGCGCAAAAGCTATCAGCCGCTATCAAATATTGGAATAAGGTTGATGTCGCTAGCGAGTACTGGTTAGATGCTCTTTTTGAGGAGAGCTGGGCGTATTTTATGGCAGGAGACTACGCGCGTGCATTGGGAAATATTCATACGATCAATGCCCCTTACTTCCCGAACGCATACTATCCTGAGGCAAAGATCATCAAAGCGGTTATCTATTTTGCCAATTGTCGTTATGAGGATGCAGCAAGTGTAGTTGCTCGCTTTCAGGAGGAGTATCAGCCGATTTATAAAGAGCTTTCAGAAGTGCTGGAGCGGTTTCAGGGTGAGAATCAAGAAGAAAACCTCTATCAGTTTTTGAAAAACGTGAAGGAAAACAAGGTTGCCTTGAGTCCAAAAATTAAACCAATTGTGGAGCTCTCCCTTTCGGATCGTCAGCTTTTGCGCCATCTGAATTACATCAATATGTTGGAGGAAGAGAATAAGCGTTTACAGGCGGCTCCTACATCCTTTCGGAAGACGGGTGCAAACCAGGAGATTCAAGATGCAGTGCAGCACGCTCGGGCAGCAGCAGTGAAAAAGATAGGTCAGTTGGTGGTGGCTAGATACCAGCGTAACCTGGATGAATTAAATGAGCAAATTCGCAATAGTTCGAAGATACAAATTGATGTTATTGCTGCGCGGAGAAACCAACTCGATGAAGAGACAGCAAGCATGCGCGTCAGTGCGGATGACTCCAAACGAAACATTGTTAAGACAGATTCAGAACATGAAATCTGGAGGTTCAATGGTGAATATTGGAGAGATGAACTTGGTTTTTATCGCACGACGATTCCATCTCAATGTGGGCAGTGAATCCAATGAATAAATTTATGTTTGACGGACTCCGAAATACTGGAAAAAAGTGGGTAGTGACTGCTGTAGGAGCTCTTCTGTGTTGTGGGATGGTGGCTCCTCTTGAGGCAGCAGAATCTCAGATATGTGTTGCTCCAGTAGCTTCGCAAAATGTATGCGCAGAAACCGTTCCTCTCAAAGCGTTTAGTCCTGGGCAAATGGAGAGGATGAATATGCAAACGGTTGCCCCTCAACAGCAAAAGAAGGACTTCACCAAGCCTGGAGCTCCCACTGTAGATGTTTCTGCCCAACGCGATGAAAGAAAAAAAGGGATGGCGGCTCGTCAACGCTCTCTCTTAATTGCGGAACTCCAACAGACAGAGAATCTGTTTAAGAATACTTCCAAGAAAGCTCCTGATCGCGTTACAATTGCTCGTCGTCTCGCAGAGACCTATGTGGAGCTTGAGAATGCGGCTTTTCGCGATAAAATCAATGCAGAAGTAGATCGCGATAAGGCAAGAAATGATCAAAAGTTAGCTGCTCAGAAAGAGACTCTGGTCAATCAAGCTGGAGCTGTGATGAAGGCGGCTAACAGGAATGCAATCCGATATTATGCTCTCATCAAAGATGAGTATTCTTCTTACTCAGAGATCGATCAGGTCCTTTACTACTTGGCTTATGAGTATGAGCAGGTGAATGATTATGAGCATGCTCAAAAAACGTATGAGGAGCTTGTTGCTAAGGCTCCTAAATCAAAATGGATCCCCAGCGCTTATTTCGCATTGGGAGAGCTCTCCTTTTTTCAAGCCCAAAGCAATCCTGCGCAATGGAAAGTGGCTTTAGGGTACTACGGTAAGGTCCTAAACTATCCTCCTCCGGAAAATAAACTGTATGGATATTCCTTATACAAAATGGCCTATGTTTTCTGGAATACGGGGAGGGAAGATAAGGCGATCGAATCTTTTAAAAAGGCGATCACTTATGCAATGGAGTATCCGCAGGTGTCTGGGTCGTCCCAGCTGCTCGATGGAGGACGGAGAGATATCCTCGCAGTCTATGCGGTGCATAGAACTGCTGCGGGGGCATACCGTTTCTTTCGTCCGCTTTCTGGGGATGGAGTGGGATCTGCGAAAAAAACACTCTCGATGTTGAATGACCTTGGGCAGCATTATTTAGATACTGGCCGGTATGAAGAGGCTATCGCCATGTATCGAGATCTGATCGCTCGAGACAAGGGAGGGGACCTTCAATGTATGTATTCCGTTCATATTGCAGAGGCGACGATTGCTCTGCAAGCGCGGCGTAAAGATCTGATCGCTGCGTCTTTCGAATCGCTGTTAAAGCAATACCGAGAATTTAATAATGCTTCTCATCCCACCGAAGCAAAGCAGGAATGTGCAAACCGTACTGCAGTGCTCATTACAGAGACGGCGATGAGTTGGCATATTGAAGCGGTCGGTTCATCAGGTAGGCCTGGCACTTCTGACCCTCAAGCGATTGCGCTTGCTACTCAATTCTACAAGAGAATTTTGGATACATGGAAACCGCAAGAATTTGCTACTTTTAAGTTTAATAATGTGCGTGAAGAGGATTGGCCTACACTTCACAAAATTAAATATGCTGCTGCTGATCTTCTTTACTTTCAGAAGCAATGGGATCAATGCGGTCCCGCTTTTGATGAAGTTGTGATGGACGATCCCAAGGGGGTAGATGCTCCGGAAGCTGCTTTTGCTTCGTTGCTTTGTTACCAGAATATGTATGAACGATCTCATGCTCAGAGGAGCGATCGGAAGGGGGCAGGCTGTTTTCCTGGGCAGAAAAATACGAATAAGCCTTCCGAAAAAGAAAAGCGAAAAGGAAGTGCAAATGCTCCAAAATGGCAAAGTGTGGCTCTTACATCGAACCAAATACGTATGATCCGAGCATTTGATCGGTATCTTTGCTATATTAATCCAGATTCCGCGGATAAGCGAACTCAGGAGCAGTGGATCTCTATCCAGTATGCTCGTGCTAGAATCTATTTTGAAGCGAGGCATTGGGAAGAAGCAGCAGCTGGATTTAAAGAGATCGCTTTTCGCTATCCGGACAATGAAGCAGGCATTTTTGCTGCCCAGCTTTATCTGGAAAGCATCAATGTGCTCGCTTCTCATGGAACACCGCCTCGCACGGCTTGTTTTGGTGAAATGGAGACGGATGTGGGGCAGCTTTTGGCCTTGTATTGTTCTAATTCTTCCTCAAAGAGCAGTACAGCAACCCCGGATCAGTGCTCTGGCCTAACGCGCGTTCATATCGACTTGCAGCGTATGAGAGCGCAACAGACGATTGAATTAGCAGATAAAGGGGGACCCGATGCGCTGAGTACGTATGAGAAGGGGGCTGGCATGTATCTGGATATTTTCCATCAATATTGCCAGCAAGGGTCTGTGAATTCGGATTATCGTTGTGATGAACTTGTGTATAACGCTGCGCGGGCTTATCAAGCGGGCAGGTTGTTGGCGAAGGCAATTGCTACCAGGATGATTTTGCTTAACACAAAAGGGTTTGAGCATTCACCTCTTGTGAAAAGCGCTGTCTATGAAATAGGAGGAAATTTCCAAGCGATTGCTGTTTACGATCAGGCTGCTAACTGGTATGAGCGCTATCAACACATGGATCCGCATGGGAAGGATGCTGAACGAGCTCTTTCGGATGCAGTGCTTCTTCGGCTCGGTTTAGGAGATGAGGAGAAGGCGCTTGATGATGCCACTCATTTTAGAAAAACGTACGGGCAATCGAAACCTTTGCAGGCTGCCTCTGTCGTTTTTGCTGTGAGTCTGCATTACGCCAAAAAGGCTGAAAAAGGTGATAAAAATAGCTTGTTTAATTGGGAGCAGGCGCGGGCTAACCTCACGAGGGGGAAAGGTTTGTTTGCGAAAGCGCCGCCTGATGTTCAGATACAGGCTCACAGCATATTAGCTCGAGCTTATACGCACCTTCATTGGGATCCTCAAGCAGCTCAGGAATATGCAATTGTCAGAGGTTCCTGGAAAGATCCGAATGCTTTGGTGCAGAAGATCAATCAAGCCTATCCTTCAGAGACAGAGGAGCAAAGGCAGCGGCGTATCGGAAAAACATTGGATGCTGTAGGTGAAGCTCTTTTTCAAGAAGCAGAAAAACAGAAAAAAGCACGTGTTGATGTACTTCATTTCCCTGAGTACAGAGGTCCTGGTACCAAGGATAGTGTATTGAAACATATCAATACGAAAGTAAAAGCTTGGATTACGAAAAAGATCCCCGCTATTGAGAAGGTGTCTTCTTTCTATACCAAGATCCTTAACTTAAAGCCGGAACCCCCTCCACGATGGGTAATTGCTGCTGGTTCAAGGGTTGGGTTTATGTGGGGCGATCTTGTGGATGATTTTCGCAGAGCTCCTATTCCTGAGGCATGGAAGAAAGATGCTGAGATCCGAGGGATTTATTACGATGCGTTGGACACTCAATCGGAGCCTATTAAAGCGAACAAAGCAAAACCCGCTCTTGTCACATGCCTCAACTATTCTTTGAAGTTTCAATATTTCGATCAGATGTCGCGCAGTTGCGAAGAATGGTTGGCAAAAAATTACAAGGCAGAGTACCACGTTATCGATGAATTACGCGGCTCTCCTACTCTGGCCAATCCAGGTATAGAAGGGATTTTGCAACCAGTGGGGGTGGAGGGAAAACCGGCTTTCATGACTACTTTGTTCCTCCCTCTCACTCCTGAGCAATGGAGAAGTACGTGGCACGTTGGCAGCGATTCTTCGTATGCTTGGTTCTTTCAACTTGCTTTTCCGAGAATGAATGGAGCACGTTCACATGGATTGTGAGTGGTGAGGTGCAGTTTAAAATCATTCGGTTGAGATAGGAATTCAATAGGATAAAGACCAAAAAAGAGGAATTGAGTTCGATGAATTTGTATGCTTATATAAGGATTAAAGAGCGCTTGCGGGGTGGAGTTTGGATGTCGTTGGTCCTCTCTGTTTGCTTTGGATGTGGAAGCGCAACCTCTAAAGCAACTGGAGTCATCGTTGCTTCTCAGGCTGAACCTCCGGCTTCAAAGAAAGATCAGGCTTTGTTTTCAGCAGCTCTTAACGAATTCCTTCAACTGGACAAGCAGCAGAATGGGCAACCTGCGAATGAAGTTTGTGAGAAAATTGCTGGCTCGTTTGAGGGGATCGAGCAGGAAAGCCATTCGGAGGCAGTAAGACTGAGAGCGCTTTACAATGCTGGTCTTAGCTATACACGTTGCCATCAGGATCAAAAAGCGATTCATTATTTTGACAGGGTGTTGGAAAGAGACCCTAAGTTTCATTATGCTCGCGCACAAAGGGCGCTTTCTCGTTATCGTATAGATTGGGATAAGGATGCAGCGATTGCAGAGCTCAAACAGGCTGTGCTCGATGCGCAATTCCAAAATGTTGCTGCTCTCGTTGATCTAGCTACGATTCAGATGGAGCGCGATGGCTCCATAGAGGACGGCGACTGTAAAAATGATATGGAATGCGCCAAGAAAAATATTCAGCGCGCGCTTGCCATTGAAGACAATTACATGCCGGCATTGAATCAGTTGGCGCTCTATTATTATAAGCAAGCCGACCGATCGAGCGGGGATACTGGAAACAAAAGGAAGAATCAAGTTGGAGGGATGACAGGAGAAAAGGGAAATATCCAGCAACTTGAACTTGCTGCTCTCGTTTGCTCTCAGGCCATCCTGAAAAATCCGAAGTATGCTCCTATTCACAATACAGCGGGTTTGGTCCAGGTATCTTTGGGTCTTATCACTGGAGCTGTAAGAGAGTTTTCAATCGCGACTCAATTGGATCCTAGCTTTTTTGAAGCTTGGATGAATTGCGCGGCGGTTAATCTTTCTTTCCGGGGGTTCGAGCAGGCTCAAGTGGCTTATCAAAAAGCGATTCAAATTAACCCAAATAGCTATGAAGCTCACCTTGGGCTTGCATTGGCGTTTCGAGGACAGATCAATGATGCTAATGCAGATCGGCAGCTTGTATTGGTTCAATCTGAGTTAGATACAGCTAAAAAACTGGAACCTGATCGTGCGGATACATATTACAATGAAGGAATTTTTATCCAGGAGTACAAAGCGAAAGGGGGGGATAAAGCAAAGACGATCGCGTCGTTAGAAGAGGCAAAGAAGAAATTTCAACAGTTCATTGATAAAGCTACGCCTCATCATGAGACGTATGAAGAAGCGATCAAGTTGGCCAATGAGCGGATGCAAGATATTAGCGATACCATTCAGTTTTTGACTCCTACGCCGGAGTCCCCAGCCGGTGGGGAAGCTGTGCAGTTCCATCCTCCAGCTTCCTGATAGAGTTTCATGGAATTTTGTTGGGGTTTTTATGGAAAGGCAATATCTACAAGAGAACGTTTACAATGCAGTCGATCTTTATTAAAGGTAACATTTTCTATGGAAAAATTAAGGTAATTCAATGAAAAAGCCATCTTTTTTGTTTTTTTGGTTAGGAAGCATTGCACTTCCTTTCTTGGTGAATGCAAGAGCTTCTGAGGCACAGGTCGCTGTAACAAATGGGAAAAGTGCTGCAGCTGATGCAAAAGAGGGGTATGGCTATACCTTTTCAGACGATCCGCTTATGGCTGGGGGGTTGAGCCCAAATGATGCCAAAATTCGAGTTCGCTCTGGGCCTGTACGCACTCTATTAATCCGTCCCCGCTCTTCTTTTATTCCAGCAATGTTGAAGTCGGTTGAGAATTTATAGTTTGCTTTGTTCTAGAAGAGAGGATCCTAGTCACTCTCCTCTAGACCTCTAGAATAGATTATAAGATTAACGATGGCATCAATGCTACGAGTAAGAATGCAATGGAGTACTTATCGTTATCTGTTGGGCTTATTTGAATCAAAAGGAGAATGACTTTTGCACCTTGCTGGGCCTTCCCGCTCGTCTCTTCATACAAGAGACACCCTCGATGTATCTTCTAGTTACAGGTTTTTTAAAACGAAGCCTGAGCTCAGCAGAGAAGCGACCGAGGTTTCAGAGAAGACTGCAATAGAAATTTTGGTTGCGTGGGGAACGCATGTCCTCGAAGTGTTCGAGCTTTCTCCCCCTCGGCCTTTTTTTCTCGGATCAAGGTCCAAAAAAGGGGAAGTGTGTGACTATTTTTGTCCTACTGAGCGGTGGGTGGGGATTGCGCGTATTCCTTTAATTGTTGTTGCGAGTGGAACGTCTCATGTAGTGATCTTCCAGCAGGCAAAAGGGTGGGTTGAGGCTTCCGGAGGCAGCCGCAAGACATTTCGTGAAATGATCGAAGGAGGAACCGCGAGTCCTTCTTCTGATTGGAGTGGAGCTTATGAGCTTCCTATTGCTCAAGGCATGAAGATCCACATGGAATTTGAAGGGGGGTTGATTTTTGAAGTGCGTGGGGTGGCTCCGGGACGTCCGATAGGTACGGGACTTTTCCCCAATTTTGATCCTTCCGCATATTTTTATTCGAGCCTCTCGTTTCTGTTCCATGCAGGATTGATTGCGGCTTTGGCTTTTTTGTTGCCTCACCGAGAAATGGAGGATGCAGGAGAATCTCATCATGACCAAATATTGCTGATGCAGAAACTGCTTACAGCTGCGGCTACGCGTGAAGAAAAAAAGCCAGAACCAGCTGACCAGAAACAGCAGGCTGGGGATCAGAGCAAGACAAGCAAGAAAAGTGGTAGTGGTGTGACAAGTACCAGGACTCCTGTCGTGACTGGGGGTGGAGGAGGAGGTGGATCCTCTGCCCGTCAATCGGCTTTCAAAGAGGCTACGCAGTTCGGAATGGTCGGTCTGTTGGGTTCGACTGGGTTGGGAGCTACTATGAGTGGGGCAGCATCCCCCTGGGCCACAGGAAATATACCGGTTGCCTCTTCTGGCCAAAGTTCTAGTATGTGGGGAGGAGGGATCGGTGAAGCTACAGGGGGAGGACTCGCTCTTTCTGGTGCAGGACAAGGGGGTGGTGGATTAGGGCAAGGGATTGGTGTGGGTGGCATTGGTACAGTAGGACATGGAGCAGGAGGGGGTGCTGGAGGGGGTCCTGGGGGAAAAATTGGGGGCTCTCACCAAACTAGAACGCCTGTGCTTCGTCAGGGTGAGACGCAGGTTACCGGTCGGCTCCCCCCTGAAACCATTCAGCGTGTTGTCCGACGAAACTTCGGTCGCTTTCGTCTCTGCTATGAGGAAGGATTGCGCGGGAATTCGTCGCTGCAGGGTAGAGTTGTTGTTAAATTTGTGATCGATCGAGCGGGTAATGTGGTGACCACTTCAGATGGAGGTTCCGAAATTCATGATCCCGGTGTCATTTCTTGTATGTTGCGCGCTTTTTCGAGCCTCTCTTTTCCTAAACCGGAGGGGGGTATCGTGACGGTGACATATCCTATTTCCTTCAGCCTTTAGGTCTTTTTATGAAAAATTTCGGAGTTCTCTACACTGTCCAGCTTTTCTGGTTCATTAGAGAGCATGCATGTCATGCTATCTTTCATAAAAACTGAGAGGGTGGATGAACAAAGTGATGGTGGTAACCGATAAAGATAACGTTGATGAGAGTCAGAAACACCAAGTTCAGCTTTATCAGCAGATTTTAAATAAGGAACCGGCTGATCAAGAAGCATTCGAAGGGCTAGAAAAGATCTATCGAGCCACTGGTCAATGGGATCTCTTGATAGAGCTCTATCGGGGGTATCTTGATAGCAATCAGCTGGACAGAAAGCGGAAAAGCAAGTTTTTACTCAAGATGGCTTGTCTTGTAGAGCAGAAGGTAGGAGATCCGAATCAAGCTCTGGATTTATTTCTACAGTCTCTTCATGAAAATCCGGGGGAGCAGGGAGTTGCTCTCTATTTGCCAAATGTCGCTAAATCTACTGGTCGCTGGGACGAAGTGATGGGAACTCTGAAAAAGTGGCTGTCTCAAGAGACAGAAAGCTACCCTCGCTTCTTTTTGTGTCGTTATCTCGCGGAGTGGTATGACCGCGATTTGCGGAAGCCTCGGGATGCAAGTCTCTATTATGCCCAGCTCATTGAAAATGAAAAATCAGATCGAAGAACGCTAGAGCAAGTCCTTAGATTCTATCAAAAGCAAAAGGATTGGGTGGTGGTCCGTTCGGTCTTGATGCGGATGTTGAAGCAAGCGGATACAGAACAAGAAAAGAAGGAATTTCTGATCCAACTTGCCGCCTTGTTGACACAACATATGGATGAGCGTGAGGAGGCTGTTTCCTTATTGCTTCAGGCTTTGGAAATTGACCCCTTTTTTCTTCCAGCCTTTGAGGCTTTAGAGGTGCATTATCGGGAGCAAAATCAGCAACAGGAACTCGATGCGCTTCTCTCTCGAAAGCAATCGCTCTTAAAGGATGTGACGAAACAAATTGCAGCCAAGCTCAACGCGGCATCCGCTCATGAGAAAAAAGAGGAATGGGTGTATGCTTTGCAGCTTTATGAAGAGGTGCTTCAACTTCAACCCAACCATAAGCAAGCAGTTCGTGGTCTTTGTCGTGTTTATCGCGCGCTTGAACAGTGGCTAGAGCTTAAGAAGATGCTTGAGTATCAGCTCTCTCTGGTTCAAATAGCAGGGGAACGGATTGAGATTCTCAAGCAACTCGCTTTCCTGGAAGAAGAGTACTTTTTGAGTACTGAGAGAGCAGCTCATTATTTTGAGCAGATTGTTGCTTTGGATCCTGCTCGAGAGGAGGTCTATTTAGCTCTCGAGCAGTGTTATCGACAGTTGAAAGCGTGGCCTGATTTGATCTCGACGTATCATCGTCATCTCTCTTGCCTTCATGAGGCTGGTCTTAAAAAGGAAATCTATCGCTCACTCGCTTTGTTGTATCGCGATCAGCTGTTTGATCAGGAGAAGGGCATCCAGGCGTATGAGCAGATCTTAAATTTGGATCCTCGAGATCGGGAAGCTTTAACGGAATTGGGTCAGTTGCATGAGAAAAACGGAAATTCTCACCGTGCTGTGGAATATATGCGGCGTTTGGCCGATCAAGAGGAGCTACCGGAGCAGAAGGCGGATTCTCTATACAAAGCGGGTCTGCTGTCGGAGGAGGCTCAAGATCTTAAAAAGGCTGAAGAGCAGTATGAAATGGCGATTGAGGTTATTCCAGGTCATCTCAAAAGTCTTGCTGCGCTTCGCCGTATAGCGATAGATAAAAAGCATTTTGTAGATGCAGTTCGTTATCTTGACCAGGAGCAGAGCTATACCCCTGGCCTTCGCCGGCGGGCAGAGTTGCTTGTTGAGCTTGCTCGTATTTACGATGAGCTTTTAAATGATCAAGAGAGTGCTGTGCTTGCGTGGGAGGCTGCCTGCAAGACAGACCCGGAAAATGAGGATGCTGCATTTTTCTTGGCACGTCGAGCAATAGAACAGGAGGAATGGGGAACTGCGGACACATGCCTTCAGACTGTTATCCGCAAGGCGATAGAACGGCAGGCTCCTCCAGAGGAACAGGCCCGTTTTTACACAGAATGGGGGCGTGTTCAGGAGAAGTTGCAGCAAGAAGACAAAGCGCTAGAGGCGTATGAGACCGCCTATCATCTTTGCCCTACCTTTCGTGAGGCGTTACAAAATTGGTGTCAGATTTATGTGCGTGCGGATCAGGGTGGAGACGCGATTGCAGCCCTCTATCAGTGGCTTGCGGCTTGTGATCCAGAACAGGAAAGCGTAAAAGCGACTCTCCATTACCAAATTGGTAGGCTCTATTGCGCAAAGGGGGAATTCGATCAAGCAATTCCTCATTTCCAAAAGGCAAAAGTAGTTGAGGCTCTTCGGACGCAAGCTCTTCAGGGATTGGTTGAGGTCTATACAGCAATGGGGGACTGGAACGAAGTTATCTCGTATGGAATGGCTCTTCTTGAGGATGTGACCGATCCGGAGGAGAGGTGTCACCTGCCTCTTGGAATTGGGAATATAGCGTATCAAAAGACCAATGATCTTCAGACGGCGGAACAAGTGGGGAAAGAAGCAAATCAGCTGAAGCCTCAGGCGGTTGTTGTTCTCTATAAGCTCTTGTCTTTGTATCAAGCGATAGAAGAGTGGGATAAGGCGGTTCAAGTGCTTGCTTCCCTAGGTGAAATCGAAGAAGACCCCTTCCGAAAAGCAAAAATTCTCTATACGATTGCTCAGATCTTCCGTGATAAGCTAGGGCAGCGGCAGCAGGCCGTTGCCTTTTTTGATCGGGCACTTGACCTCTATCCAGCATATCTTGAAGCGTTCGAGAGAATTGATAAAATTTTGACAAGTCAAAAAGAGTGGGGTGCGCTGGAGAGGCTCTACCGTAAGATGATCCATCGCCTCATGCAACAAGAGGAACAAGATTCTGAACTCCTGTTCTACCTATGGCATGGATTGGGGCTTATCTATAGAGATCGTCTCAATCAGTTTGAAAATGCTCTCGAGGCTTTTCGGATGGCTGTGCAGTGGAAGCCAACAGAAGCTACAGAACATCAGATTGTAGCGGAGCTATATGAAGTTACTTCTCAAGAAGATTCTTCTTTAGAAGAATATATTGTTGCTGTTCAGTGCAATCCTACGCTTCCAGATCCCTACCATCATCTGTATCAGCTCTATGTGCAGCGGGGGGATTATGATCGGGCTTGGTGCATGTGTGCTTCCCTTTCTTTTTTAGGACAAGCTGAGATCGAGGAAATCGCTTTTTTTGAAGAACATCGACCTAGAGATCTCGTTCGGACCAAAAAAGTGATCGACAATAAATCTTGGGTCAGCGAGCTCTTCCCTCATCCGCAACACGCGTGGATAGGAAATCTATGGGCGCTTATAACACCTTCTGCAATGGTTGCCAAATGGGTACAATGGCAGGCTCTTCAGCAACTTCCTCAGATGGATGCGAAATACAAGCAAAATCTGCTGACGAGCTCACTGCCATTAGCTAGCATGTTTGGTTGGGTGGGGCAGATTCTCGGGATCTCTCTTCCTGAATTTTATGTGTTCCCTGACTTTATGGGAGGGCTGATTGCGGTTCCATCTCGCCCTCCAGCAAGTATGGCGGGGAATCAAGTGCTCAATAATCTATCTCTCCAAGAGCTTGCTTTTATTGTGGCCAAGCATTTATCGTTGTATCGGAGAGAGCATTATATTTCTGTCTTCTACCCAGATCTCAATGAATTGATGGCTCTCTGGTTTGGTGTTCTTCATCAGATTGAGCCCTCTTTCTCTCTTGATGATGACTCTCTTGATGATGAGTTTGCTGCGTCCGGGCAAGTTGCTGCTTCTGAGATTTTTAAGTATATGGAGCGTGGGCATCGGGAATCGATCCGAGCATTGGTGAAACAGATGCTCGAGCAGGGTATCTCTGTCTCTGTAGGGGAATGGATGAGAGGGATAGAAATTGTTGGATGCCGCGTGGGGCTTTTGCTCTGTAGCGATCTTGTTGCTGCACATCAGAGAATTCGTGTTGAGCCAGTGCTTACTGGAGGTCTTTCTGTCGCTGAAAAAATTGATGAGTTGCTCCGTTTTTGGGTAAGTGATGCTCACCTTTCTCTCCGTCGGCAAGTTGGTGTGTCCATTCAATAAATTTAAATACCTCTTCCTTAAAGTTGCAGAAATAAAAAAGGCACGCCTTGCTTTTGTCTCGCTCTCATCTAGAAACGGTATTGGATGTCTATTAGGAGTAGGAGAAAGTCTATGTGAGCGATTCTATCTGTTCTCCACAGCATTCTGAGGCAACGATTGAAATTCCTCGTGTACCTTGCATATTTCCATAGAGAATCGAAGGGCAGGATGATGAAGGAGAGCGGAGCATCCCTTTGTCAAAACTGAGCAAGGTGGTTCGAGTGGGAACTTCCCCGAGAACCTATGTGGTCTTGAGTGATCCTACGGTGAGTCAATAGCATTGCTCTCTTACAGTGGATGGAGAGCAAATTGCTGTTCAGGATTTTGGTTCAAAGAACGGGACGTTTCTTGGAGGCACTTGTATTCGAGAAGTGTTGGCTGGTATGAGGATGATCCTAACGCTTGGACGCTCTACATTGACTTGTGTTGGTGGGGAGGTCAATGAAGAAGCAAGTGCTGTTTGCCCCATCTCTCTCATATGGTGGGGGAGATCGTTAGTGATACGTCGGCTTGCGGATCAAGTGCGTTGGCTGGTATTTCATTCCTTGGTTATCTGAATCTGTGGGGAAAAGGGAACAGGTGAAGAATTGATCGCCGGGGCACTCCACGACCCTCGGGCAAAAGGGCCATGAATTGCTTTAAATATTCCGCGCTCCCTTGTGACCTTGTGGAGAATGAACTTTTTTGTCATGAGCGTAGTAGCTTTCACGGGGTCGATCGTTCGTCAGACGGGAGTTTTTTCAGGAGCGGAAGAGAAATACTTTTTCTGGATGAGATTGGAGAGCTCCCTCTAGAGGTGCAACCAAAGTTGCTGCGCGCTTTGGATGGTTACGAAGTCCGTCGAATTGGAGGGGGTGGATTGGAGAAACGGGCGAATGTACAAATCGTAACAGCAACACATGTCCCACTGGAGGAAAAAGATAGGGATGGTTTTTTCGTCGTGATTTGTTTCACCGGTCGGAGGTTTTTATCCTGCGGATCCATCCGCTTCGTGAGAGAAAAGAGAAGAGGATATTATTCCGATCGCTTGCCAATTACTTCGTGAGCTGGAACATACATTTGGGCATAAAGAATTGACTTTAGCTGCATATAAGCGCTTAATTGCTCATCTATAGAAAAGGAGTGTGTGGGAGTTTTGCAATGTGCTGTACCGAGCAGCGGACCTTGCAATGCATCATTGTTCGATCGATGTGAGCCATGTTGAATCTACCTTTGGAAAAAGACTTCCAGTGGAAGCTGCGGGAATTACACCTCAACTTGCAAAAGCGATTTTTATCGAATCTGGAAGCAATATGAGTGCTACTGCAAAGATTGCTGGGTATCCGCGTACTACCTTCCGTAAGCTTCTAAAAATGGCCGGTGGGAATGGTACAGAAGCGCACAAACCACCCCCTCTTCCTTCATAAAGAGGGGTTAACCTTCTGTTTCTATGAAAAAGCGACGTCGACGTCTCTGATATTCTGCGAGTTGCTCTGTCAGATAGTCATGACCTTCTTGATGTTCTACAACCCACCAAGTGTTTTGCTTTTGTTCTTCTGTCGGTGAAATGACTGTAAGAAAAGAAATGAACAGAGGGATCGCCTCCGATAAGGGAATCGCGTTATCTCCTCGGCCAGGAAGCTCTACAATTGCTTGTGTGATTCCTATTTCTATTAAGGTCGAGTGGATTTTACGAAGGCTATTCTCAAAAATGCATGTGTTGAATGTGCAGCGTGGTCCGAGGCCAAGTAAAAAAATTCTTTTCAAAGGGGGAGTCCATTTCCCTGTTGCAAGCAAGATATCTCCTTCTTGACCTATAAAAAATTGCTGTTTCGCTAGTTGACTGAGGCGTCCTGCTATCCACCAATCTACGAGTGCGGCAAGTCCTTGGAAAGGACGCTCATCGCTGTATACTGAGCAAACGATCGCATCCGCGTGTGGAGATTGTTTAAGAGAGGGTAGGTGAGGAGGGATCAGCTCGATCTTCATGTCCACTAAGGGGATGGAGTAAGAGGTGAAGGGGTGGGGACAATCCGTTCTGCGATTTGATTGAGAACTCCATTAACAAAAGCGCCTGATTCTTCAGTTCCGAATGTTTTAGCCAATTCAATTGCTTCATTGAGGACGACGGCGTGTGGCACTTGGGTGGAGTACATCAGTTCCCAAGTTCCTAACCGTAGAATATTGCGGTCGACTCGACCCATCCGGACTACTTTCCAGTGAATGGAAGCCTCTTGAATGATCTGATCGATCTCTTGAAGAGCTTGCTGCGTTCCTCGAACAGCCTGTTCCGCATAAGAGCGACCTTCTGGATCGCTCTCAAAGTGATGCCAGAACAGAGAGATGACCTGCTCTAGGTTAAGCTCTGAGGCATCTATTTGAAATAAAATTTGGAGGGCTGCTTGTCGACCCGAATGACGTGCGCCCATTCTGGATTAAAGCCCCTGATCGGTGAGAATTTGATTGAGATTAGCCATTTCGATCGCTGCGAGTGCAGCTTCCCATCCTTTATTCCCCATTTTCGTTCCTGCACGCTCAGCCGCCTGTTCGATTGTTTCCGTTGTGAGAATGCCGAAGAGAATAGGGATGCCTGTAGAGAGGGTAATATGAGCAATGCTCTTGGTGACCTCGTGAGAGATTAAGTCAAAGTGGGAAGTAGACCCTCGTATCGCACACCCTAGAGCAATGATTGCATCGAATTTTTGCGATTGGGCAAGGCGTTGAAGTGGGATTGGCATTTCAAACAACCCAGGGAGACGGACGAGCGTAATATTTTCTGCTTTAGCCCCGTGCCGTACAAGGGCATCTTGGGCCCCTTCAATCAATCTATCCACAACCAGGTGATTGAACCGACTAGCGGCAATAGCAAAACGTGCCTCTTGTGGAACGATCAGATTTCCTTCAAGCGTGCGAATGGATACAGACATGGTGTGACCTCAACTTCCAATAACTTTGATACCAAGTGATTCCACTTCCGAGGCAAACACTTGTTCTTTTTCTCGAAGGCGAATTTGGGAGGACGATAGATGCCGTAGCACTTGAGCTTCTAGTCCACTGATTTGAATTCTCTTTGTCGGATCGATAGAGCTACTATCGGACAAGGGGGAAAGAGAGTCTGAAGCTAAAGATGGTGGAGAAGAGATTCCTCTGTGAGCATCAGACTTGTTTTTGTAGAGAAGCAGGATATCTGCGCAGTACTCATTCATTTCTTGGAAGAGTGTAGAAGCTTCTCCCCTTTTCAGGAGGGTATACAAAGCTGCTGACCCTTTCGGATCAATCGAAAATAGGCATAAGGGAGGCGATGATGGCTCTTTTTGGGTGCGTACCAGAGCAGCGAGAGAAATGTCTGGTAAAGCCGAATCAAATTCATGTAAAACCCATCTTGTTTGTTCTTCCTGAAGATCAAGGAATGGGGTCTGTTGAGTAGGCCATACAAGCTTTTCTGTCGACAATCGGTAGTAGATCAGGTCCTTAACGGTGACCAAACATAACTGATGCTTTTGTGCGAATGAACGAAGGGCTGTTGTTCTCGCAGGAACTCCGTGCTCGTCTATTACTTCACAAGTGACACCGGCAGGGGTTAGTCCAGCAAGTCTAGTTAGATCCACGGCGCTTTCTGTATGACCTGCTCTTTGGATAACCCCTCCTGGTTGTGCGCGGAGAGGGAAGATATGCCCTGGACAAATCAATTTATCTGGATTGCATTTCGGATCAGAAGCGAGACGGATAGTGTGGGCTCGATCGGCTGCACTAATACCTGTTGTTACTTCTGATTTGGACCCGATACTCACCGTGAATGCTGTTCCGAGCGTTGGGCGCTCATGTCCTGGCCATTCCATGAGGGGTAATCCAAGATGGTTGATCTGGCTGGGTGTTAGAGCCAAGCAGACCAACCCCTTACCGTGGGTAATCATAAAATTAATGGCTTCAGGCGTTGCATGCTGTGCGGCTAAGATCAGATCGCCTTCATTTTCTCGAGTCTCATCATCGAACACAAGAACTGGTTGACCGCGAGCCAAATCGGAGAGTGCTTGTTGCACTTGTTTCATAGAAGAACAAGGAAGAGATGTCATTCATCCTCTTGGGTTAAAATAGGGTCTGTTTTAAGTGAAGTGCCACGAATCTTCTGATTCAGATAGCCTGTTTTGGATAGAGACTGAAGAAGTGTGTTGTGCTCTAACCATCTTGCGACATAACGAGCCATAACATCGAGTTCTATGTTGACTTTTTGGCCTATCTTGAGACGATGGAGGTTCGTTAAATGACAGGTTGTAGGAATAATCACCACTTCAAATCGGTTGAGCTCAATGTTTGTCAGCGTCAGGCTTACTCCGTTGATGGTAATACATCCTTTGATCGCTAACATCGAGTTCCACTCCTTCGGATAGGAGAAGCCTAATTGAAAAGAGTCTCCTTTAGGGATGCGCTGGACGAGAGGTGCAGTTCCATCTATGTGTCCAAGGACCAGGTGTCCCCCTAAACGATCATGAAGCTGTAGTGAACGTTCTAAATTGAGCGAGGATCCAAGAGAGAGAGCTCCAAGAGTCGTGCGGCGTAGGGTTTCTTCTGAGGCATCTACCTCGAAGCAATCATTTTTAAGCTGAGCTATAGTAAGGCACGTTCCATCTACTGCGACCGATTCACCAAACGAAGGGAATAGAGAAGAGCATTGGATTGTAAGTCTAGCACCTGAACTCTTCTGAAGACGCCCCTTAAGAATACCACACGCCTGAATGATCCCTGTAAACATGGTACAAATGCTGAAAATGATAGTCAGTCCACAAGAAGGTGTAAAGAATAAATCCTTATTCTTGAAGGCTACGGTGAAGGCGGGGGAATAAAGGGGACGCGTGGGGGGAAATGAATCACCACCCGAGCGTAAAAGTGCGCGCACGTGTTGTTATGCACCACGACCTGACCAGGACCAGGTATGAACGTTTCTGCTAGGTTGCCTGAGGCTAGAGCAAAGTTGTCAGGGATAGGTTGGTTGGGATCGGGAGTGGCCTGATTCGGAGCCTGGTAACCGCTGATATACACCTTGACCTCGAGAGGGATGCGGTCTGAAAAATAAGGTATGGATAAACGCAAAATCTGACGGGGGCCATACGGGAGCCAAGCTTCTTCCATAGCGTTGCTTTCCCATGTCCTGTCGTCAATAAGACGTCCTTCCCCTTCTTTTAAGCCGAAATCGAGTGTCTCACCACCACACATATTCGGTTGACAGTGGCTGATCCCAATCCAAAAAAGAACTATCAGTAAAGGGTGGATAAAGTGATACATAGGCTTCAGAGAGGAAAAGAAATGGGGTCGCTAAGAGTAGAGCCATTCAGCTGCTTCAAGCGCATGGTAGGTAATCACGAAATTAGCTCCAGCGCGGCGAATGGCTGTCAACACTTCAAGAACAGCGCGTTCTAAGGGGAGTATTTTGTGCGCGGCGCTTGCATGCAGCATCGCGTATTCACCTGAAACGTGATAAGCGGCGATCGGAAGATAGGTTGATTCCGATAAGGTGCGGATGACATCTAAGCATAAAAGCCCGGGTTTGACTAAAAGGATGTCAGCCCCTTCTGCTTCGTCGAGCGCTGCTTCTCGGAGTGCTTCTCGCTGGTTGGAGGGGGGCAGCTGGTAGCTTGCGCGGTCCCCAAATTGCGGTTTACAGTCTGCTGCATCTCGGAAAGGAGCGTAGAAAGCACTTGCGTATTTGACTGCGTAACTCATGATCGCTGTAGGGTTATGCCCTTCCTGATCGAGGGCTTGTCGAATCGCGGAGACCTGTCCATCCATCATTGCACTTGGGGCAACCATATCTGCGCCTGCTCGTGCGTGGGTGACGGCAACTTTGGCAAGGACTTCTAAAGTGCTGTCGTTATCGATTTCGAAACCATTGAGGTGGGGAGAAGTGCTGGATTTGAGAAGTCCGCAATGCCCATGATCGGTGTATGCGTCTACGCATACGTCGGTCATCAGATAGAGATCGGGGGCAGCGTTTTTCATTTCAGCAAGGGCTCGTGGGACAGGGCCATCGGGATCATATGCGCTTGTTCCGTAGGCATCTTTCGTGGTGGGGAGTCCAAACAGGAGAGCTCCTTTGATGCCTCTCGAGACGAGTTCCTTGGCCTGTTGGCGTGCCTCTCGTACAGGATGTCTTATCTGATTCGGCATGTTTTTAATAGGTTCGCCTTTGTCGATGGAATCAGAGAAGAAGAGAGGGTAGATCAGTTGAGATGGCGCGAGGTAAGTTTCCTGAACGAGACTGCGGATGAATGGAGTTGCGCGAAGTCGTCGGGGGCGTATAGTTGGAAAACCCATAGTTTTTTTCTACCATAAATGTATCCAAACTGACGAATTCAAAGAGAGAGAGCACTATCCTCTTTGAAAGGCTGCAATGATGGAAGATAAGTCTCTGCAGGGCAAGCGGATTTTAATTACACGAGCTCAACATCAAGCCGAAGAAACAGCGGTTCTTGTGAGGAGTTATGGTGCAGAACCCCTTCTGGCTCCGATGATCGCACTGCGTCCTCCTCCTTTTCCTGAACTTGTCACGCATGCTCTTCACAGTCTCCCTCAGGGGTATCTGTGGGTTTTATTTACAAGTGTGAATGGGGTTGAGTGGACGTGGAAGGCGATAATCGAGCAGCATCTTGATGCATCCATTTTCAAAGGGGTTCGGCTAGGTGCGATTGGCCCTGCAACGGCTCGAGCGCTTGAGTCAAAGGGTCTTAAAGTCGATGTGGTTGCTCAGGAGTTTCGAGGAGAAGGACTAGCAAAGGAGCTTATTGAATCAAAAAAGGGTCCTCAACAAGAGAATCGCGTGCTTATTTTACGCGCTTTGGAAGCTCGCCAGGCTCTACCTAATGCATTGCGCCTGCACGGTTATCAAGTCGATGTGGTTGCTGTTTATGAGACTTATACTCCCTCTCTGGAAACGTTTCAAAACTTGGCATCCGCTTTTGAACATCAGGCAATCGATGCAGTTTTGCTCACTTCAAGCAGTATAGCTCGCTCTTTATGCGTGGGCCTTGGAGAAAGGGCCGGCTCGCTGCTAGAACAATGCTGTGTGGCAAGCATTGGCCCCATCACTACAGCCACATTGCACCGTTTGAGAATCAAGGTACATGTCACAGCCGATGTATACACCCTCCCCGCACTCTTGTCATCGTTGGCAGAATATTTCGCACACAATCAAAAAAGCGCTCTGGAGCTGTAGAACCCCTTATCTATTCTTTTCTTTCTATTGACAATCTGAAGGCGGAAAGATAGAGTGCTGAAGCGTGCATTAGTGCGCGGTGGAGCAGTCTGGTAGCTCGTCGGGCTCATAACCCGAAGGTCGTAGGTTCAAATCCTACCCGCGCTTCTTTTTCTTTCTTTTATTCCAAAACATAATAATTGTATTTTTTGCTGAACTCCTAACTTAATGCTGGATAGTTGGATTTATGCGAGCAAAAAATAAAGATATCTGATTGAAAAGTACTATCGAGATCTCTCGTAAGGCTTAAGGCTGAGGATTCATGAAAGTGCTGGAAAAGCAAGAAGATGAGCAGATAGATAATGCAGGTTTATCAAAAGGACCTAAACCTTATTCATCACCTAAGCTGCGTTATCTTGGAACGGTTTATGAGCTTACTCAAGGTGGCACGGGAACAAGGGCAGATAGTGGCTTACCTGGGCGGAAGAGGTAAGTATTTATTTGGTTGTCTTAAAGAATGATTGTAGCTGTCTTTGACTCACGAGGCGAGCCAGCCATTAGACATTTTTTCGAATGCTTCTGTCGAGATGCCCGACTTATCCTAGGGGACTTTTTAATAAAGGACTCTGTAGGGTTAGCATGTATTAATCAGGGTTATCTTTCATTGCTCAATCGAAAGCACGCGATGGTGATCTCAGGTTCTTTTTATTGTGAGGAAGAAGAAAAGCCCTTCCTCAATAGGTGGCGGGGTCATTTTGCACTTGCACGGTGTTATCAAGGTGGATTGCAATTAGTAAGAAGTCGTTTTGGAGGAAGAACGATTTATTATACGCATTGTCAAGAGGGGAATGGGATAGTAGCCTGCTCCTCTCTTACGTCTCTTCTCCAGTCTACTGAATGTTTGTCCTTTTCCAAAACTCTTTCTGCTTCTTACCTTGCTGCTCAACTAATGGGCGTTGCGTCAAGCCCTTCTAGTTCTTCTCCTTTTTCTTCTGTTCGCTGTCTTGGGATATCACAGGTGCTTACTATTCGAAAGGATGGATCTACCCTTTCAGAATCGTTGCCTTTATTAACCCCCTTTACGCCTGAACATCAGCCTCTGACTCCAGAAGAATGGAAAGAAGAGATAGAAAGTGCGTTGTTGAGTGCTGTTAAGAGAGGATTGGGAGATGCTAAGCGTGTGGCTGTTTATGTCGGGGGAGGGGTAGATTCCAGTGGGGTGTTAGCTGCTGCTGTAGCCGCAGCTCGGGGTGCTAAGAAACCAGAAATTAAGGCAATCGCACTTGATTTTGATGGTCCTGGCTGTGACCGACCTTATTTAAAAGCGCTTTGTGCTGCGCTTAGAATTGTTCCACTACGGATAAAACCATTTCACGCCTCTCACTTAATGGAAAAAGCGATGGTGCTTGATTCGGCTCCTTACGTTTGGCCAACGGGCGCAATGGAACTTATGATGGCTTCCAAGGCTGTTGAATTAGGCGCTGAACGTATTTTAACAGGATATCAAGGGGATGATGTATTCGATGGTGACCTCTGCCTTTTTCCTTATCAGATATGGAAAAGGGATGTTGTGGGGGGGATTTTAGGGGCGTTGCGCTATAAGGTTCCGTGGACTGCTTTACCGTGTACAAGATGGCGTCACTGGATTGTTTATCCATTATTAAAATACATGATTCCTTCTTGGATAATGCCGTACTGTCAATCACGCTATCGTCGGAGACGACTATCTTTTCTCCCTTACTGGGCAGGTCCTTTCCTTCGAGCAGAAGCCAGTAAATTGATGGAAATGCAGGCTCTACTCAAAATAGAGTTTCCTGTTTCTTCAGCTGCATCTCTGAGTGCCCTTACGCAAGCCTCTTACCTTCAGTTTTTTTGGAACATGAGATCGCAGACGGAAGTTACTGTTCCCGGTTGTTTTTATGTAGATCCTTTGGCGGATGAACGGCTGATTTCACTGATGATGTCTGTCCCTCCCGCTTTTTATTTAATAGGAGGGCAAGCGCGAGGACTCTTTCGAATGGTGCTTGCCTCGTTTGGTGTCCCTGATGTTGTACGCTTTCGGCCTGATAAAGCTGATTCTGAGTTAGCTTTTGGAGAACTTTTAGAAGGGGCAGGAGGGTGGAAATCGCTGCGACATCTTGCTCGACCGAACGCCCTCCACTGTTTAGGACTGGTAGATGCTTCTCGCTTCGAGGATCATTTTGTAAAAGTAATTAATAAAGGATTCCTCGCTGTAGATTGGCTTAACATATGGCCTGTGCTTGTGGTAGAGTCATTTGTAAGGGCATACAATTAAAAATCCTAAGGATTTGACTGCTTGGTCGAATCAAAGCTATCGCACAACTCAGATGCAGCAATGATAAAGTTTTCTTGACATTGATGTGTTCCTTGTCCAGAAGGGGCTTCACAAACCATCGAAGAGCACTGCATGTAATAAAGACTGGGATGATCCGTCAGTATATTAGAAGAACACTGGCTTCCTGTAGCAATGACCTTTGTACATATTCCCGAAGAAGCTCCTGCAGGTAAATTACAATACAGATCCTGGGGCTCAAGAAGACCTCTAAAACGACACTGATCCTGCTCTGTACAGGGTTCTCCTTCCTTTTTGAGCGCTGTACAAATGCCAGTGCTATGGTCACAATAACCGGACTCACATTCTATGGTATCTTTACAGCCTGGATCGCCTTCTTTTAAGTTTCCTGTGAATGCACCTACACAAGCTTTTAGAAGATCATAAAGTTTTATTGGAGAAACGCGGCTGCAAGAGAATTTAGAGGCTATTTCTATACATTGAGTTGCTTTATCTTGGTTGAATGAAACATTTGGACTGTTAAAATAAGGCTCTTTTTGGTAGAATTCTTCTCGGAGTCCCCCTGATTTTTTAAAAAGATCGGTACAAGTATCTTGAAGAAACGTCCCCTCATCGTATCCACAACACCTATTAATAGTCTCACAGAGGGCCTTTGGTTCTTCAATGGAAATGTTGTTTTTGCTGATTTCAATAGGCCATCCACTTTCTTTGCCTATGTCTGGTGAGGCCTCTGAGCCTGCATCTTTGTTTGGAATGCCTGTGTCAGAATCACATCCTGCTGTAGAGAGCATGATAAACACGAGTGAAAACACGCTCATTATGAACACAACAGGTTGAAGATTCCCTTTCATGTTTGCCCCTTACTAGTCTCATAAATGGTTGAAGATAAGTTATTCCTTCTATTCATAGCAGGTTGGCTGATGCATTGTTAACATCTACTAAAATTTTTTAAAAGACAAATTTTTATTTGTTTGTGTCTTGGTTTGGAATGGGTTGACTAATTTTTTGAGCAGGTAGATGCTTTCTCTTAAGGTAGAAAAACAAAGGGGGCGGGAAAGTATGTAGAAGGGGACTTGGTTGGCGAGAAGCTCTATTTGTTGGAATTCATTCCGAATGTGCACTGGCTCGTGGAGGGCAAAACGGAAAAGGTGTGTTGCAATTCCTAAGAAGTGCTGTCTCCCTTTGGTTAGGGTGAGAAGAGGGTCAGTTCCACCTGGGGCCCATTGGAGTTCAATCAGTGCACGAAGGTGGGTCAGTTCGCTTGTTTGGCGGGGAGGGAAGAGTGGAATTTTATAGCCTGGTGCGTAAGCGGAATGGGATGGGAGGGAAAGATATTCTACTGCGTCGTCGCGCAGCCATGTGACAGTTTGCGTAGGCAGTATATAGGGGTGCCCATTTTGCCACTCGATGGCTACCGTATCGTCGGCTAGAAGCGAGACGTCTTCGTCTTGGCAGAGCACTGCAGTTAAGGTGGATTTGCCGTGTCCACTTGCCCCTATCAGGGCAATGGCTTGTCCGTGGATGGAAACGGCTCCTCCGTGCAACGTCATTTTACCGTTTAGATGGCGTAAGAGAGCTTCGAGGTGGCTGCGAAAGAATTTTTCCAATAGCCAAGAAGGGGCGTTTGATGCTGGTGTCCAGCTATATGCTGTCCCATCTTGTTTGGCTTTCAGCCGTCCGTAGCCTGGGAAATCGGCGAGGAGATAATCGCCTTGGCGTCCAATACGACCGAAGAGCTCTCTGCTATTGTGTTGTTCTACCAACCAAACAATTTCTTCCTCTTTTTCTTTTAAGATAGTCATGCTTTTTCTTGAAAAATCATGAGTGTGGAACAGAAAAGAAGCAAGTGGAAAAAGGAAAAACATCCTCTATGGAGGCTTCTTTCTTGGCGTTTGTGTTTTCTTTGGATAGCTGTTCTCATCTTAAGGATAGGGGAATGGGGAGGAATCGGATGGATTGTATCAGCAGGGCTAAGGGGACAGAATAAGGAGATAGGCTGGTGGATTATTTTCGTGGCTATATGGATGGGAGCTGCTTCTTTCTTGAAACTTTTCCTTTGTTCTGCCTTGGAGGCTGTTCTTTTACAGGAAGCGTTCCGAGCTGTGTTGAGTGAGGACGGGAGGACATTAGATGGGCTTCAAAACGAGGATTTGACCCATGTCATTTGGGAAGGAGTAGGGAAGGGAGTAAGAATCGTTGGGGAAGAAACGTTGCGATTTGCTGTCAATGCGCTTGTTCTCCCTTGGTTTGCGCTCCTTTTTTGGAAAAGAGAAGGAACGCTTTCGCTTGTGTGGATGGGGGGAGGATTAGCGATTGGGGTGATACTTCTTATGCTCCTCCGAAGGCGATTTAGCCTTGGTTTTGAGCAACAAGAGGAAGCGGCGTATTGGTGTATGGCGAATGGTGTAGTCGCTACTGTCCGGGGACGGCTTGAATTGATTGCTGCAGGGAGAGAGGAAGAGCATCTGCGGCTTACAGGGAAGGCCATCGAAAAGTGGACGGACATAGGTCGACTTACTGCGATTGTTTCTACAGTCACTTCCCACCTCCCTTTTCTGTGTATGCTTGCTGTAGTGGGAGGGGGCTTCGTGATGATGGGCTTGAGCTCTACCGGAATCGAAACTCTATGGACTCGTCAGGGGATGGAGATGTTCGCTCTTTGGATGATGACCCTCCCCCCTTTAGTTGGTGTGGTCCATAGTTTTCTCGCGCTTGTTAGACTATTGGGACAGTGTCGGCCTTTTTTTGCTCTCTTGCAGAGGATTCCTGTTAAGCGGACTCCCATTGCTGTTCCGTCTCAATCTCTTCCTTCCCTTCCAACCACCATAGAGCTTCGCCACGTTTGTTTTTCCTATGGTGAGGTCTCTTTGGAGGAGCAACAGTTCCTCCTGGCTGGATTGAACATGGTATGGAAGCCAGGGACGTTAGTCCTAGTCAAAGGGCCGAATGGTTCAGGGAAGAGTACTTGGATCCGTTTGTTGCTGGGGCTTATTCAGCCCGATCAGGGGTCCATTCGTGTACAGGGGCGTGATCTGGCTGCTCTTGATCAAAAGGCGTGGCGTCGATCTATCGCTTTTCTCCCTCAGCGTCCTTTTTTCCCTGAGCTTGGTACTGTCAGGGAAGCGATTCAGTGGCTGATCCCTCATGCGGAACCAGTAGATATGGAAAGAGTATTGGAACGAGTAGGGCTTCGACCGTTTCTGATCGATACTATGAAGCATGATCCGCTTGGAGTCAGAGTCGCTACTTTATCGATGGGGCAACGACAGCGGCTGGCTCTTGCGCGTCTTTTGCTGCAGAAACGATCGATCTTTTTACTGGATGAACCGGAGACTAACCTGGATGAATTGGGGGTTATGCAGCTGGCGCAGCTAATGAAGGAAATCGTAACAAACGGGGGGATGATTGGAGCAGTAGTCTTTTCTCCGTATCTTCTGCGTATGCATGCTCAGATTCTACAATTAGGTTGTAACGGAATCCATGAGCAGTCTCCTCTGGAGGGTCAAGAGCGTTTTTCAGTGTGCTTTTAACGAGATCCACTTTTGCCATTTGGGATCCGTTGGTGTTACTGCAATGCCTTCTATCTCTACCCAAGCGTGTGCTAGAGTGGGCCCAGGTGGATTGACTCCGATAATCACCTCTGCCTTAGGTGTACGTGCGGCGATGGTGAGAGCTCGGCTTAAGCAGGTCCCCCCCCATAACGTTCGCACAGCTTTTTCTACTTTGCTGGAGCTATCAAGAGGCGGGAGAAGTTTTCCTATCTGATCCAAAATGGTTTTAGCTCTCTGAGGCTTTTGAATATGCAGAAGAGCATAGGCAAGAACATGGAGAATATGGTTGATTACTATCATCATCCGCTCAGTGCAGTCGGTGTGTGTATAACCAGCTTCTGATCTTCAAGTTCTTTGATGAGAAGAAGCGTATCTTCTTTTACCCGTTCTTTCGACTCGTCGTAGTCAATGGAAATCGCTTCAATGATCTCCTCGAGAGGAATGTTGCGAGTAATTCCCTCCCATATGCGAGCCCCAATAGGATCAAGTGCATAATACACTCCTCCGTTCAAATCAAGAATAATCAACTCTTCGTCGAATGCGCGAGCATGTACATCCTGAGCAATTTTGATCGGCACTTCGTTTCTCCTTATCTTCTTTTTTACTATAGGCTTATAGTAACATCAAATCCTCTGGATTAGGATTGGGCAGAGAGGGAAATGAGCTATGGGGTTGCGTGAGCACGATCTGTCTCTAAGGGGAGATCACCTGGGGGCAGGCTTCATGGGCACCTGAGGGGGGATGTTGGTAGGAGGGAGGATTCACAACTGCTTCTTCCGGAGCTCCGTAAGCGGCTAGCAGAGCAAAATGTTCATGAAAGCAGGGTGTTATAAGAAGGGGGGCTCCCTTTTGTCGTCCCCTTAAAGCATATCCGTGTTGAATTTGGTGCTCACGATCCTCGGAGGGGGTGGCTCCGGGATACGATTGCCATTCCTTTAAAGATGCTAATCCGTAAAGCAAGATCGCTGTACTGATCGAGACTGTCCGTAACATTCCTCGAGAAGAGAAACGCGGCAATATCTGCAATCCTGATTGCAAGCCATCCGCTCCAAATGCTGCGAGAACCCAAAAAAGGGGGATGAGTGGGCGTATGGGATGGTGGGTAGGTGCTTGGTCGCGTGCTTCTGCAATGGATAAAGCGAATAACCAAGCCAAACTCGTGATCAGAGGGGGAATCCAGCGCTTGCGGAACGATGACACAGCGAGTGCGGGAATTCCAGTTGCACCCCATAGCAGCAACCAGGATCCTTCTTGCCATAGTGCTTGCGGGTACAGAAAAAAATTTTCTGACACGGGAGACAGAGAGGTGTGAAGTTGTCGGTACATAGTCACTCGGTGCAGAAAATGAAAAGGATCGGTATGGGTATAGGCATTCCACGCTATCCAGGATAGAGGGCCTGAGAGGGATAAGAGAATGCAAAGAGCGGTATGCTGTTGGTTTGCTGATTGGTTTGTGGGAGTTCGAAAGAGAGCAGGTATGTGGAGAATGGCGAAAAGGAGGCAAAGAGGCCATGCTTCATAGCGTGATAAGCTGGCTATCAGAAGACAAGTGGCTACCCACTTTTCATTTTGTTTTCGGTCTATCAATAAAAGAGCTGTTCCTAAGAGTGCACCTGTCAGTCCTTCAGGAACTGGGCAGACTCCTAACCACGCATTCCATGGAGTGAGCATCCCTATGCATGTGGCGGAGAAAGCGAGTGAATTTGAAAAATGACGGGCGCGCAGTGCACCATAAATCAAAAGAGGTGCGATCGTTCCTATTCCGATCGAGACGATTCGAGCCACTTGTAAAGTGCGATCCGCGAGCATCATGAGCCCACCCATGATCCAGAAAGGGAAGGGTAGCCAGCTGGTTCCCGATGGATCCAATGTTGGGCGGGCCACCCATTTCTGCGCGATCACAATTCTTGCGTAGTCATCATCTGAGACGTGGGAAAAGCCAAGAGATAGAAGCCACCCCCCCCCCGCTAGTTTGAGGAGCATGAGAAGAAAAACAGGTAATCCTACGAGCCACTCGTTTCTTCTGTCCGATAAAACGCCTGGTCGAGTGGTCTTTTGCTCTTCGAACAATCCAATATCCCTATAGGCTAGAAAGAGCTATTGCGTTTCGGATGGAGAAGAATCCGAGAGGTTATTTTTTGGATGAATTGTTTCTGTTTCATCGAGTGGAGGGGTTGTTGATTCAGTAGAAAGTAATTTCTGTTTCTCGGCTTCTTCAATCTTTTGTTTGAGCGCTCGATCTCCTGCAGTGGAAAGATAAGCGAGAGACATGCTTGTTATCATAAAGATCGTTGCGCAGATGGTTGTCACGCGTGTGAGCAGATTTCCTGCGCCTCTCCCTCCAAAGACTTGTTGGGCCATTTGTCCTCCCATGGGGGTTCCCATGGTCCCTCCTCGCCCCTGTTGAAGAAGGACGACGAAGATTAAAAAGAGACACACAAAGATATGAAGGCATTGAAGGAGAAAAGTGAGCATATGTCTTTAGAGCCTTTCTTGAACAGAAGGGGAGATTGTTAGTTCGCTGGCGATCCGAGCAATGGCACCAAATAATTGGGCATCCAAGCTCGCACTCCCGATAAGACCGCCGTCTACATGAGGGCATGAAAAAAGGGAAAAGGCGTTGGTCGCATTTAAAGAGCCTCCATAGAGGAGACGAACCCGTTCTGCGCGCTCACGGTCGTGTTGAGCGAGTTGATGGCGGATACTGGCGTGCACTTTTGCCACTTCTTCGGGATGTGCTGCAGTGCCCGTTCCGATAGCCCAGATGGGTTCATAGGCGATTGCAGCTGGCAAGGATGAATACTTGGTTAGCAAAGGGATACAGATTTTAAGCTGCCTTTCGATTACCTGATCGGTTTTCCCGTTCTCTCGCTCTGCGAGCGTTTCCCCAACGCATAAGATGGGAGAAAGATTCTCGTGCAGGACCGCTTGCATTTTTTCCGCGATATGGGCGTCGCTTTCTCCGGCAAAGGTTCGCCGTTCACTATGTCCTAGAATCACCCACCTGCATCCTGATTCTTGCAACATCAGAGGGCTGATCTCCCCCGTGTAGGCACCGAAAGGTTGAGGATGTACATTTTGTGCTGCAAGACTTAACGGAGAACCATCGCACTCTGCTGCTACCGCTGCAAGTGCTGTGAAGGGGGGGGCGATGACGAGATCAACCCGAGGCAAAGTGCGCGCGCTCGCGGCACACCCCTTTGCCAACTCAAGGGCGGAGTGGCCACCGTGATGCATTTTCCAGTTCCCAACAACAAGAGGTTTACGCATCGGATTCATGATCGTAATGCCTCAAGACCAGGTAACTCTTTCCCTTCGATCAGTTCGAGCGCTGCACCTCCTCCTGTGGAAAGATGGCAATTGCCTTGAAAAGTCAGTGGTCCCCCCTGTTGAATCGCTGCAACTGTATCTCCGCCTCCAATGAAAATGGAAGCATCGAGTGTTGCTATTTTGTTTGCGAGCGCTAGAGTGCCTGCAGCGAAGATTGGTTTTTCGAAGAGCCCCATCGGTCCATTCCAGAAGATGGTCTTGGCATGTTCAATGACCTTTGCGTAGTGCTTGCGTGTTTCAGAACCTATATCAAGAGCCATTCGATAGGGTGGGATATTTTGTATAGGTACAGTCTCGACCTCAGTTGCGTGCGTAGAGGTTGCTGTAATGACATCGAGAGGCAGATGAATGGCTATTTGTTGCTTTTCCGCTTTTTTGAGAATGGAGCGGGCTAAAGCCAGTTTGTCGGTCTCGACAAGAGAAGCCTGAAGAGAGTAACCCTGTGCAGCGAGCAAGGTGTTGGCCATAGCCCCTCCGATAATGAGGCTATCCACCTTATCGAGTAGCGCGTAGAGGACACCTAGTTTGTCAGCAATTTTCGCTCCGCCTAGAATGGCCACGTAGGGCCTTGGAGGGATGCTTTTGAGCCGTTCAAGAGCGAGGATCTCCTTTTCGACCAGGAAACCGCACCCGCGATCGCGAAATAATTTGGGCAGCGCGCAGACACTAGCGTGTGTCCGATGAAGCGTTCCAAAAGCATCGTTGACATAGACTTCTGCAAAACTGGCAAGGGCCCTTGCGAAGGAGCCTCGATTCGCTTTTTCTTCTGCATGAAACCTTAAATTTTCCAGCAAGCAAAGCTGTCCTGCCCGTAGATCGAGAATCGCCTTTTTTGCCCCTTTTCCAATACAATCTTCAGGCATGTGTACATCGCATTGCAACAGTTCTGCAAGTCGAAGACCGCACGATTCAAGAGAAAATCTTTGCCTATCCGCGTCTACAATCTTCCCCATCTCGTTGGGAAGAGGGTGTCCCAAATGACTCGCAAGAATGACACGTCTCCCTTTCTTCATGATGTATTTAATCGTGGGGAGCGATTGCTGAATCCTTGTATCATCGAGAATCTGTCCCTTTTCATCGAGAGGGACATTAAAATCGACACGCAAGAAGACGGTTTTATTTTCTAAGGGAAGCTTCGCGAGAGGGTGTATCCCTCTCAGTCCTGTTGTCATGACATTGCACTCCATCCAACATCGTTTAAAAAGTAGAAGCGATCCGCTCTGCTAGTTCAATCATTCGGTTTGAAAATCCCCATTCGTTATCATACCAACTTGCTATTTTAACAAACCGATCTCCAAGGATGAGCGTCTGGGTTGCATCAAATATTGAGGAATGGGGGTCTCCTATATAATCTGAAGAGACAAGAGGCTCGTCTGTATATTTCAAAATTCCTCGGAGGGTCGTTTGCGCTGCTTGTTGCATGGCAGCGTGGATTTTGTCTTTGGATGTAGGCCTTTCTGTCTCAAGGGTGAAGTCGACCAGACTCACACTGCTGGTGGGGACTCGTAAAGCTGCGCCGTCTATCTTCCCAGCAAGCGCGGGGAGCACTCCTCGAAGCGCTCTAGCGGCACCGGTCGTTGTGGGGATCATATTTTGCGCAGCTGCGCGAGCTCGCCTTAAATCCCCTTTGGAATGAGGCGTCTCCAAGACCACTTGGTCGTTGGTATAGGAATGTACAGTTGTCATCAATCCCTGTTGGATTCCAGCATGCTCCATCATAATTTTAGCGATCGGTGCTAAGCAATTGGTTGTACAGGAACCGTTTGATATCACGTGGTGGTGTTTAGGATCATATTCATCATGATTGACTCCTAACACGATCGTCTTGTCGGGATTCTGAGCGGGGGCGCTTATAATCACCTTTTGAGCTCCCGCTTCAAGATGGGCAGCTGCCTTCTCGCGATTTGTGAAGGAACCAGTACATTCAAGTACAATATCAACTCCCAGTGACTTCCAAGGGAGTGCGCGCGGATCCCTCTCAGCGATGAGGGCAATGCGCTCTCCTTGAATATGGATTCCCCCCTTGGTTGCGCTGGCCTGTACCTTTGCCTTTCGATGAACGCTATCGTAGTTATAGAGATGGGCTAGCATCTTCTCATCGGCGAGATCATTGATGGCTACTAGTTCAATGAGAGGAGGGGGGGATTCATAAAAAATGCGAGTGATTGCGCGCCCAATTCGCCCAAATCCATTAATCCCAATTTTAACCTTCATCTCTCACTGTACTCCTTAAATTGTTCTGTAGATGATCTCGCAGCTATACACGAAGAAAAGAGAGATCGGAAAAAACTCTCCAAAAAGCTTCAAGTGGGGGCAGGCTTGGGTGGATTACCAAAGATACTGGCCACTTTAACTTGCTCTTTATTCGTCTTTTCCTTTTCGTGGTAAGAGGGGATCACAATTTTCTCTCGCTTGGGCAGCTCGCGCCCTTCCAAAACGGCATGGATTTCTTCTGCATCGAGCGTCTCTCTTTCTCTCAAGCATTGAGCGAGCGCTTCTAATTTATCGCGTTTCTCGAGGAGAATTTGCCGGACATAATCATATTGTTTTTGAATGATGGCGCGCACTTCTTGGTCGATTTCAACCGCGGTCTGTTCAGAATAATCCTGGTGTCGATTGCCGTAGTCTCTCCCTAGAAAGACTTGGTCCTCTTTTTTGCCATACGTGATCGGTCCTAACTTCTCGCTCATCCCCCATTCGCAAACCATCTTGCGTGCAATTTCGGTCGCTCGCTCGAGGTCATTTCCAGCCCCTGTGGTCAGGTGATTGAAGATGATCTCTTCTGCAATACGGCCTCCTAGAAGCCCTGCGATTCGGGATTCCGCTTGCTCTTTGGAGGTGCTGTAAGAATCCCCTTTAGGGAGATGCCAGGTGAGTCCGAGCGCTGGTCCACGGGGAATGATCGTTACTTTGTGAACGGGCTCATGGTGTTTCAAAGAGACCGAAACAAGTGTGTGTCCTGCTTCGTGGACAGCGGTGTTCCATTTCTCTTCTTCGCTGATGATCATCGAACGTCTCTCTGTCCCCATATACACCTTGTCTTTAGCCATCTCAAAGTCGAACATTGTCAGAGCGTCTTTATCTTGACGAGCAGCTAGCAGAGCGGCCTCATTCACCAAGTTTTCCAAGTCGGCTCCGGCAAATCCAGGAGTGCCTCGCGCGATCGTCTCCAGATCGACATCAGGGGCGAGAGGGGTCCGCTTGGTGTGTACGCGTAGGATTTCGGTTCGTCCTCGAATATCGGGACGCCCTACGGTGATTCTGCGATCGAATCGGCCTGGTCGAAGAATCGCAGGATCCAAAACATCGGGGCGATTGGTGGCAGCTACAATGATCACCCCTTTGTTGGCTTCTATGCCATCCATTTCTACGAGGAGCTGATTGAGCGTTTGCTCACGCTCATCGTGCCCCCCCCCGAAACCTGCCCCTCGATGCCGTCCAACTGCGTCGATTTCATCGATAAAAATGATACAGGGGGCATTCTTCTCCCCTTGCTCGAAGAGATCGCGTACGCGGCTTGCGCCGACCCCCACAAACATCTCTACAAATTCCGAAGCAGAGGTGATGAAAAAGGGGACTTCTGCCTCTCCAGCAATCGCGCGCGCCAACAGTGTTTTACCTGTCCCGGGGGGTCCGATCAGCAAAACCCCTTTGGGGATTCGACCACCCAGTCTTTGGCATTTCTTAGGGTCCTTTAGGTAGACGATGATCTCCTCTACTTCATCCTTGGCTTCGTCAATCCCCGCTACGTCTGCAAAGGTGACTTTAGGCTGCGCCTCACTGAGCAATCGCGCTTTACTCTTTCCAAAGCTCATCGCTTTTCCACCGCCCACCTGGATCTGGCGCATGAAGAGATAAAACATCCCGCCGATGAACAGCATGGGCAGCAGCGTCACAAACGTATTGGGCCAGAAGCTGGCGGTATCTTCTCTCTCGAAGTAGATTTTGGGGACAGGAAGATCAGGATTGCTCGGTTTTAAAGTGGCCAATAGCGTTTCATCTGCAATCGGGCCAAGAGCTTCCTTTTGAATCATTGCTTTCGAGCTATCAGCATTGCGAGAGTGGTATGTGTACTCGCGGTCCTTGATGTGAATATCTTCCACAGCTCCATTCTGTACTTCGAGTACGAAGTCGCTGAAGGCAACGATCTGCTTGCGGTCTGTAGGGCTTAGAAATTGCCAAATGGCCAAGAAAATACCAATAAGCAAAACCCAGAGGAATAGCGTTTTTTGCGATTGCTTCACGTTTTATTGCCTCGGCCCTTTCCATTCTGAAGGGCATAAAGAGTCATCATCCAATACGGTTACTATTTTATCCATAGATACAGTGAAGAGAGAGGTTATTATGTAGTTTCTTGATCTCCTTTAAAAAAATAAGCTTAGAAAACGAAACATCAACCTTTAGAAGGGTACAACTCTACAATGTTTTTCTCTGGATGCTCTACCATAATTTGATTGCGTTCTTTGTCATAGAAAGCAACAGACCCTTTTGACAAGGCAATCCTCATAGTTGTGGAACGAGTTTGAAGAAGGTGTTGTAGTGCTTTGCGTGTTGTTCTCGGTAGAGAGCGGAAAGGCGTTCCGGTCCTATCGGTAAATTCGGGTAAGGAGGGGACTAAATCAGAGGGCATAAAGAGTTGTGTAAGATCCTCTGCGAGATGACAGAGGTGTTGCTCAATCTGAGGGTTGAGCGATTGCAGGAGAGGGAGAATATGATAGCGCACACGCGTTCGGAGGAAACGGGGATTTTGATTGGAAGGATCCCGTGAAACAGGGAGTTGATGGCGCCTGACGTGAGCTTCAATGTCGAGGCGCGAAGCGTACAGGAAAGGTCGGATGAGATATCCGGAGCGAGGAGGAAGCACCGCAAGCCCTTTGGGTCCTGCCCCTTGCAAAAGGCGAAGCAACACGGTTTCTGCTCGATCGGTTGCATGGTGAGCTGTCGCGATGCAATTGGCTTGCATACGAGAAGCAGCATCCATTAATGCCTGAAAACGGGCTTTTCTTGCACGTGCTTGCAGATTTCCCCCTGGTTGGACAGATAGGCGAGTCCGATCGAAAAGGATGGAGAGATGTGCGGCGACTCGTGCAGCCTGATCGAGCTCCTGCTGTGCCTCTGAACGGAGCCCATGATCCACTCCATGAGCGACCAATTGAAACCCAAGCTTTTCTCTTAAAAGAGAGAGTACGTGAAGAAGCGCAGTTGAATCGGGACCACCGCTGATAGCTACAAGCACGACATCTCCCTGTTGAATCAGATGGTGTCTTTTGATAGCCTGGCGCGTTAGGGTGATAAGGGTAGGTGGATGCGATCGGCTCACGGGTCGGGACAATCTCCTCCCAATTCGAACTCTTTGCAGAGACAAAAGGAAGTTTCGTGATCGACGGAGAGACGCAATGGATAAGGATAGCCATGAATACAACGCTCAGAGTCCAAATCAAAATGGATGAATTCATCGCAGGTGTAACAAAGATGAAATTGAGACGCTTGGGCTAGAAATAAGAGATCTTTATGCGTTTCCATACGTCAATCTTTCTATGCTTTCCTTAATTCTATTCTAAGCTAAAATGTGAGATCGAACAGGATAACAGATTGCTAGGGGATCGCCCTGCTGATCAATCCTCCGCCCAACACACGGTCACCTTCATAAAAAACCGCAGTTTGCCCGCATGTAACAGCGCGAGCGGGCTTTTGGAAATAAACAATTGCTTCCCTCTCTTGATCGCCCATCTGAAGATCGACATCAATTCCTTCGTGGCGGTAACGAAGGCGCACTCTTGCACGCCGAGGAAGAGTCACTCCGGGTGCCAAAGTGACTTCTCGGATCAGCGCTGAAGAAGAAAAGAGATCCCGCTTATCCCCTAAACGTATAGTATGGGTTTCTGGATCGATGTGCGTTACAAATGCGGGTTTGCCTAAGGCGACACCAATCCCTTTTCGTTGCCCTATTGTAAAACGGTGGATCCCTTGGTGATTACCCTGTAGTTTTCCTTCGTTATCGAGAATGGGACCTGGCCGTATTCGATCGGGCGACGCGTGATTTTCAACGAAAGAAACATAAGCGTGCGACTTTGGACCTGCAAAACAGAGCTCTTGACTCTCCCCCTTAGTTGCACCTGGGAGACTACGCGCGATTGCTTCTTGGCGCACTTGCTCTTTGAAAAGATCACCCAATGGAAAGAGAAGCCGGTTCATGTATTCGAGGGGAGTTGCATATAGAAAATAACTTTGATCTTTTTCCGTATCGATCCCCTTTGCGACGAAGGGGATTCCATTGGCATCTTGCCCGATGCGAGCATAATGGCCTGTGGCCACATAAGCTGCGTTAAACCGTTCAGCGAGAGCAAATAGCTCCTTCAGTTTGATATGCTGATTGCACAGAACGCATGGGTTAGGAGTTTTCCCAGCAAGGTAGGAATCCACAAAAGGATTTATAATCATTTTCTTAAAAAGCTGCCGGCGATCAAATGTATAGTGAGCAAATCCAATCATGTCTGCCGTGCGGCGTGCATCATATTGGTCTTCTGGAGCACAACATCGGCTGTGTCCCCCTTGTCCTTGAAGATCCTCTGGGTAGTCCCATAAATGTAAGGTCACGCCAATCACATTGTACCCTTGTTCGTGCAATCGTGCAGCGCCTAAGGAAGAGTCAACTCCTCCGCTCATGGCCATGACGACTCGTTTAGCTTGTTCCATTGCTTCCACTTATATCATGTCCTCGATGAGAAAGCTTTTGTTTCATTAAGCTTCGGCACCGGCAAAGGTAGACATCTCATTTCAATTTCTTATGATGGAGGCGAATGATAAAAAAGTGGATTCTTTTGTTTGTAGGAGATCTAGTCGCCTGTTCAGTATCCCAGAGGGGTGCTGTTCAGTCCAACCCATTGCTATCCATGGTAGCTCCTGTTCAGTTTCATGACTTCAATTGATGAGCGGCCATTTACTTCAGAGAAGATGCGAGGGAAAAAAGCTGTGTTGGTTTTTGTGACTACGTGGGACTATTGAATCAGGCGCAGCTGGCATTTGTGAAAGAAGTTGCTCAAGAACAAGGGGAAAAGATGGCTTATGGCGTGATTGCGCTTCGAGAAGTATCGAATCGACCATTGGTCGAACTCTAGCTCTAGCGGAAACAGATGAATCTCCCTTTTCCTATTGCCGTTGCTCCACCGAGCTCAGAGGAGTTGAAAGCGTTCGGTTATATTGAGGAGGTTCCTTGTATGATAATCTTCGATGAAGCGGGGCAAATTGTTGCCTGTCATCCAGGACTGATCAAGAGTGACGAATTGCGCAGTTGGCTGCGCACTTATATGCAGTAGAGAACCTTAAAACAACTGCAGCTGCATGGTAGTTTGAATTTATCAAAGGGGTTCTTGGGATGTCTTTAGACGGTAGCCAGCTGAAACGTTCATAATGCTACCATGTTAATCGAAAGTGGGGTAGGGAAGTCAATGAGAGGAAACAAGAAGAGAACGCTGGGGATGTTTGGTTGGGTGGGGTGTGCGGGGCTTCAGGAAGGGGTGGAGCCAATCGTGGATACATCGCTTGCTGTCCGTATGAAGGAGGAGGAGATTTCTTTGCCTGAGTTTAAACAGGAGCGAGGACAGCCGGAGTGGAATGGAGGAGATGGAAATTCTTCTGAAAAAGACCCTTTACCAATGGCTCGGACGGATGTTTGATGGATCTGCCCAATGATATTTTAGAGTAGATTTTTTAGCATGTATCTCTTGCTGATGCGCAGCGATTGGCAAGAGTTAATCGTCGTATCCACGCTTTGGTTCATGGAGTGGCCCTTTCTGTTGCCTGTTGGGAACGACCTTGATTTAAGTCTATCCCAGGAGGCAAAGCAAAATTGCCAGCTCTCTTTATTGGATCAGGGAAATCGTAGAGGCATTTTAAATTGCCTTTCGAACAAAACAAAGCCTCTTCCCCTTTTAATGGAAAAAAAGGCGATCTCCGTCGTGAGATTTAGAGGGAGGCATGACCTGACGGTGAAGGACTTTCAAGCAATTGCCAAGACACCTATTGGGATCCTCGATTCGCGATGGGCTCGAGAGTCCCCGCAGCCGGTCTGAGGAGGTTGACTGATCCACCTGTGCTGGCGAAGTCGATTAAGCTATTAAAGCTGAGCCTGATCTATTTTGCTGTTGTGCAAGCCACGAATGATCGCACGAAATAGACATGGCAGCGAGCTGAAACGGCTCTTATTTTGATCGATTCAACTATGCTGAGAAAGCATTTGGAAGAAAACCAAAAACTCTTTGAAATCTCTTATGATTTTACTGCTTCACAACAGGAGACAGAGGAGTTGCGCGCTGCTTTGAAACAGATCAGCCAAGGCTTTGCATCCTCTTTACTAAAAATTAAATTTGTTCATCCTTCTGCTTTCTGTCCTGGTGAAATTCAAGCATTTAAGGATACTCGGGCAGCTGCTATCGAGTGGTTGCGCGAAGGGGAGTTACTTTCAGGTGGGCAGCTCAATGCGGCTATTGGGCTGGAATTTTGGCAGAAAACAGTGACACAGTTGTCAGTAGAATATCGCAGATATCTCACGGGAGAGGAGGGGCAAGTGCTCACGGGAGAGGAATTTAACACACTTATCTCTGCTTTTTCTGTGACGTTGAAACGGTTGGTAGTAAGAAATTGCTACTTTTTAGATGAGGTTTATGCTCTAAATTCTTTGCCTGGAACTGAAAAACTCCGAGAATTGGAGGAGTTGGAGCTTTGCCGTGCATTTCTGGAAGGTGTCTTCGAGCACGCTAATTGCTGGAAGTCTCTCAAACGGCTTGCATGTTAATCTTCTGTGTCTTCTTTGAAAGACCACACTTTGCGGTACCTTATTCGGAAGAATCAGCCTCAATTGAGGAGTCTCGAGTTAGAAGAGAATAGTTTTACCAATCAAGCGGCCTATCTTTTGTTGGATCAGGGTTAGTTAGAGCAGCTGGAAGAAATCGTATTAGTTGGTTCTCGTTTTACCGATGACTTGTGCGATACCCTGTCTGATGTGGAGGCCCTTAAAAATACGCTCGCGTCCAGGGCTCCTATTTGGTTGAATTGGAACAATGGTTGGACCTCATTCAGGATCTACCTGAATTCTCCCATACCTTTATCAAAGGTACACTGAACTTTTCCTTCAGTAGAAGGCTTGATTGTACAAGGAAGGCAGAACAGCTCTGAGAGGCATGCCCACGGTTGAAAACACTCACTTTGCTTTCAGGACCTTAAATTCAAGAGAGGGAAGCTAACTTCCATAGGAACTTTGAATGAGGGCTTCATTCGTCATTTTCTTGGGTGCATTTTCCCTCAATGTGTGTTGGCATGTAACATGAGTAGAAGTGCATGAGGAATGGATCGACTCAAGAACCAGACGATTGGAATAGAACTCTGAACAGTGAATCTCATGTCTTACTTTTCGGTTTTACAAGTACTCTTGGTCATAGGGATGCTCATCGGATGTCGTCGTTCCCCCTCATCACACCCGCCTTACCAAGAAGAGGAAGGTGGGATCGGAGGGGTCCGTTCGGAGGGGTCCTTGAGCAGAGAAAAAATGCACCGAGCCTCTTCGGATGCACTGTTGGCTCGTGTTTCGGATGCTCCTCCCCCTTCTAAAGATACTCTCCCCCCTCCGCGAGCGGGGCAGAGGATTGTCGTTTCTGCTAATCCCCATGTCTGGCTTGGTGCGATGCCAGGTGAGGACGGTTGGAATCCAGCTCAGGATGCACTGCCGCAGCTTGTTTCTCTGTCCGATTACGAAATAGACGCACTTCCTTATCCAAATGACCCAGCTCTCCCTTTTTCGACGCGGGTTTCCAAACAGGAGGCTGAACAACTGTGTGCTGAGCGGAGGGCACGTCTCTGCACGGAGGCGGAATGGGAGAATGCGTGCAGAGGGCCTGGAGATCAGTCCTACATTTCAGGCGCTTTCTGGGATCCTAACTGTACGCGTACACCATTTGCTTGTGCATCTGGGTACGGTGTGTATGCGATGGGGGTGATTCAAGAGTGGAAGACTGCTTTAGAGGGGGAGAAAGGGAGTGGTGTTGGACCTCGGGAAGTTGAAAAACTGGCGCAAAGGGGGGAGGGTAGCTTTAACGATGAAGAGGGAAAAGTGAAATTACCTTTTTCCATGCATCGATGTGCTGCTCATTGGACCCATGACACGAACAGAGGGGCTGGGTTCCGTTGCTGTCGAGGTAAGCCCAATGAGGTAGTGATGAAATGGCCTGTATTACACCCACCATTTCGTCGTCTTAAGATGGAGAAAAGTGCAGTTGCAGCCATTTTAAAGTCTTTTCCGGAGGTGGCATCATTTGCAACGGATGTCCGATTTTTTGAGGCTTCGGATGTGCGTAGCATCCTTGCAACACGCCCTCGGGATACAGTTGTTCCGGCGGGGCTTGTATTTACAGCGGACCCTTTGCTCTGGAATCCAGAGTTAGGGGTTGATGTGCTTATCATTGTAGGAAAAAGTAAGGCGGGAGCATTTATTGTTGCCCTTTATGTATTGGGGGAAGAACATTATAAACTAGCTTCCTCTTTTCTGTTTCGTAACGACATGACTCCTGTTGTGCTGGCTTATTACCCTAAGAGACGCCGCAATCTTCGATGGGTTTCTGCTTGTTGGGGATGTTGGGGTGAAAGTGGAAACGTACGGTTGGGGGAAGGGCACCGCCCTATCATCCAGCATGAATAAAGTAAAAAGAGAAATCCCCTTGCCTGCTATCCATCTACGTGTACAAGTTGGACGGAGTTTTTATCAAAGGGACTAGCCTGGTGCTCCGATACATCGGAGCATACTTCGGATAAGCTGTCGGGCAATCTGAAGAGAAAAATCTGCTTCTTCTTGTGTGGCAGGTGATGAGGTGAGCAGGGACTGCTCTTGCTTCTCTTGCTCCTGATCGCGCATTGTTAAATGGCCCTTGAGGTCTTTCTCCCGAGAAAAAGAGGGATGTGTAACCAACACCCGACTGGATTCTATTAGAATGTCTGGTTTGACCCCTTTTGCTTGAAGCGATTGGCCGCTTGCAGTTGTATAAAAACCAGTGGTTAAACATAATCCAGCTTGTTCAGGGAGATCGATGACGGTTTGGATATTGGTTTTGCCGAAGGTGATTCCACCAATGACCCAAGCTCGCTTGAGATCTTGAAGGGAGGCGGCGAGTAGTTCGGCAGCGCTTGCTGTTCCTTCATCGACAAGAATGGCTGTCGGTTGGTGGAGAAGTGCTCCCCCTTTTTTGGCTTGTATCGATTCTACCTTTCCGCGATGGTGGGTCGATAGAATTGTCCCGTTGTCAACAAATTCGTCGATGATAGCGATGGCTTGATCTACGGATCCACCTGGATTATTGCGTACGTCGAGGATAACCCCCTCGATGGAATGGAGGGCGAGGAGTTGATGGAGGTGATCTAGAAATTCACGATGCGTATTCTCTTGGAATTGACGGATTCGGAGCAAAGCAATGCTTGTTTCTAGAAATCTGCTTGTTAAGCTTGGGAATTGAAGCTCTTCTCTTATGACGGAAAATACTAGAGGGGTAGAAGTTCCCTTTCGGTGTACAGTCAGTTGTAGAGAGGTACCTGGAGTCCCCTGCATATGCTGGTAGAATTGTGCGAGAGGGAGTTCTTCTACTGGTATTCCGTAAAGATGTGTGATCACATCCCCTGCCTGCAGTCCCGCTCGTGCTGCGGGACTTTTTTCTATAAGTTCGGTGATTTGATAAATATCACCTTCTCTCCTTTTTACTTCGACCCCAATGCATGCAAATTTTCCCTTGAGGCGTGCTCGAAAAGCAGCGTATTCTTCTTTAGACAGGTAGGTTGAGTGAGGATCGAGCTCTTGTACCAGCCCTTTAACGGCCCCCTTAAGAAGCTGATTTCTGTCTACTGGATTAACGTGGAGCTGCTCGACTTTAACGAGGACGTGAGCAAACTGATCGATCCAATCATAAGGATTTTGCCTGATGTGAGCACTGACTACCTGAAGAGGGAGGAATGCTATCCACGCAACAACACAACCAATAGGTTTTTTCCTTCGCAGAATCATAGATGCCTTACTTTCTCAAGGGAAGATTGTTTGTTTGAAATATGATGAGATGGAGTCCTTCTTTTGGATCTCTTGCAAATCGCATCCTGTTTTTCCATGAACATGATAAAGTGCACCCATTGATGATCCTACTTTAGTAAAAAAGAATGCAACAAATGAATAAGGAGACCCTCTTGATGACGGAAGAAAAGGATTCTTTAGGCACGCTATGCCATCACGAATCAAAGACAGACAAACGGAAACAGAGCTTGTATTTTCCTGAATCGATGCTTCAAGAGATCAAGGAAGAGGCGACGCGTTTGGATCGTTCGCTGTCGTGGGTCGTTCAGCGAGCTTGGAAAAGTGCTCGGCTCGAAATCAAAAAGCTCCCCAGTGTGAATGATGCAGGGGACGATAAAGAAAAAGAATAGCATTATCCTTTGTTGCTTGCCCATTTCGATAGGTAGAAAGTAGTTCTTGTTTTCTAGGGTCTTTTTTCTGGTTTGTTTGTTCTATAGTGTTGTGCTATGCGCTGAGCCTTCAATCGGTTCAAGTGCTCCATCTGCCCTCGCTCCCGTTGAGTCTCGGAGCCCTTTTGCTTTTTCTGATCCTCTGAAAGCACCCTGTTCAGGCATCCCTAGGAAAGGTGTCTGGATAGGGAATACTTCGGTGGCTTTCCAATTGGACTTTGGAAACGGGCAAAAATGTGCCTACAAGCCCTTTACGACTCAAATGAGGACTCGCTATCGCAATGAAGTTGCGGCCTATCGGTTAGCGCGTGCGCTAGGTCTGCTCAACGTACCTTCGGCTTCGACAGTCTGTTTTGATAAAGGGAAGTTGAGGGCTATTATCAATTTTGGTCGTGAGGCGAGGCGCAAGCGATTCGATCAAGAGGTGAGATCCGAAACGAAGGGGAAGACGTGGGGCGCTCTGATGAGATGGATATCGCCTTATCAGACATTTTCTCTCAAGGAGGCACAATGGAAACCATGGCTTAAAAAAGGCGGAGAAGTCCCTTCGTCTAGCCGTTCTTTGGCTGTACAGCTCAGTACCCTTTTGGTCTTCGATGTGCTGATCGGAAATTGGGATCGCTGGAGCGGAAATAACCTCGGATTGTATCCTCCTACGCAGATGCTGCTTTATATCGATCACGACGGAGCTTTTTTCTATCCGGAACCTCCTCTGCTTCAGAAGACTCGTAAAAAATTCCAGGATGTTGACCGTTTCTCTCGCGGATTGATCGAAGCAATCCGTGTTCTTCTCGATCAAGACAACCAAGAAAAGCTGATATCTGTGATAGGAGAAGAGCAAACGGGAGTTCCTCTGCTCTCTTCTGGTGCGATGCAGGGAATTCGTGAGCGGGGGATATGGATTCTTGAGCAAATTGAGAAAAAAAAGGCTATCCTCGGAGATTCAGAAGTGCTGTACTTTGAATAGGCCCTACTATCCAATTGAGGAACAACTGTGACCTCTACGCAAGAAGAAATCGAAGTTTCGTATGATGTATCGAATGAATTCTTTCAGCTTTGGCTCGATGCGCGAATGCACTATACATGTGCTGTTTTTGAAAACGAGGGGGATACCCTTGAAGAAGCTCAAATCAATAAATCGAGGGTTCTTTACGATTTTGCAGAGCTCAGCAAGGATAAGACAGTGCTCGATATCGGGTGTGGGTGGGGTGCGAACCTTGAGTATCTGATCTCACGAGGGGTGAAAGAAGCGCATGGGGTTACCCTTTCTTCCGCTCAGTATGAAGAGATCCTGAAGCGTTGCATTCCAGGGGTTCACGTCTGGTGTGTTGATTATCGCGATTTTTCCCCTCCGATTACCTACGATGGATTGATCTCCATTGAGATGATTGATCATCTCTGTTCGCCTGCACAAGCAGCTCGAGGGCTAGCGATATCTTTGTATCGAGAATACTTTAAGAAATGTGCGAGTTGGATCAAACCAGGGGGATGTTTTGGTTTTCAGGCGATCTTGAGAAATCGGATTCCTCGAGACCGCAATGATCTAGCAGATCTCAAGTTTACTGCTGATATCATTTTCCCTGGAGGGCTCAACCCGAGGTTGGAGGAGCTAGTGGCTGCCGTGAACCCCTATTGGGAGATCTTGGAGCTCAAAACGCGCCGCCTTGATTATGGCAAAACGACAGGAGAATGGCTTAGGCGGCTGCGGCTCCACAAAAACGAGATCTGTGAACGGTGGGGTGCACAAGTTTTTAACGATTACGAGCGTTATTTGTCCACTTGTGTGCGTGCATTTGCTCAGTTTTGGTCGAGCGATGTCCAGATGAAATTACGCCGTATTCCTATTTAGCTAGTGGGGAGTAAAGGAATGCAGAAAAAAAAGCGGGGGAGTGTTTTTGTCTGGGGAACTGTGATGTGCTTTCCCTAGCAGAACGACTGCAGCTTCCTCTTGGCTCTAGGGTGCTTGTTTCAATTTTTCAAAAAAGATATATCTATATGAGAAGAGGGGGGATGGTTATACGGTTCAAACTAGATGATCAGATGGGGTGTTTTCCTAATATCTCTCGGAGGATGTGTGGGTCCTTCCCTGGAGAAGGGAGAACCTATCACCGTTCTGTCCGCTATGGAAGAACGGGATTGAAACAGGCGTGCAGCCTCTCTCCCGGGGAAGCAAGGCTTTGTTCGTCAATGGGTTAACCAGACTCAACAAGGTGTGTGGCGGGGTCCCATCAAGTGTTTATCCCTAGGTAACTTGAGGATCGATCATCAATTAGTCAGAGTCTTGCGGCGATATCGGATTCAAGAGATCGACTTGACGGGGGCTACATATTTGCTGGACTCTTTGAGAGTTTTGATGGGAGAGAGAACGATTCTCGCTGGAACTCTTGAGCGCATTCTGATCGATGAAATTGGGATCGATTATTTAAATTAAAGATTGACTACAAGTCGATTCGACGTGAATGAGCAAATATTATCCATTCTCCTGAGAGACAGGAAAGTATCGCTCGATTTGACCATTATGCCATGTATCGAAACGGAGAGGGATTGTCTTGAAAGACGGGCGGATATTTTAGTAACGGATTGGATTCATTCGGTGGCGAGGCTCTCGTATCAACCTCATGCTGACTCGAATACAAGTGCGGACCTTTTCTTGAGGCTTATGAAAGCTCAAGAGAGGCGGGTTACTCCGATGCAGATCGAGTTTTTGTTCTCCATGGATCCGGTAGAGCTGGAGCAGATAAAGCGCTTGCTTCGTCCTACACGTTGCAGAATGCTGTTGTGAGATTGTGGACGTATTACCGCGTGGATTGGTCTGATTGTTTAGTAATGCAAAAGGTGGGCGATATCCGATACGCCAAAACGAGATTCAGAGGATTGAGTCGGGAAAGTGTGGCGCTTTTGTTCAATTCGTTTTGCGGTCTCAAATCAGTGGAACATAAGACAGTAAATACAGGCAATGATCTATATCATGAAACGATATCTCGACTGGAGGCTTTGTCGATTGAGGAATTGAAACTCGGGTCTCGATTTAGCAAAGGGGTATTCGATGGGACCCGTTACTGGCCTCGAACTCATAAAAGGATTTCTTTGGGAGACCCTGAGGGTGGTTCCTTAACGACAGATGGTGCGTTGGATAAACTGTGGCAGGGCATTTTCTTTCGAGAAGTTGGTCTTGTGTGGAGATGAGTTTAGCGGTGAAGGAATTCAAAAGTTGATCGCTGGGGGTTGTCTTCATTCCCTGAGGCAGGCATTCCTTAGGGGGAATCGAGTCACGGATGATTTGATCACGCTTTTCTTTTCTCACGCAGCATCTCCATGGAAAGTGTGGTGATAGTGAATATTAGAAATTAGAACACTCCCTAAGGAATACTGCTCTGATTAGCCTTGGACTCGGATGGTGTAGGTCAGTTTAGCAATGTTTTTGAGGACATTGGGGACCCGCTTGAACAGATTAATGGAAGGGGGTCGTTTCTCTACAATACGCACTGGGATCTCTTGAATCCGTTTGTGAGCGCGGTCAGCTCGAATCACCAATTCGCTTGCAAAAACGTCTTTATCCGTAACGCAGGCATGGACAATATCGAGCAGTGCCGAACGACGGAATGCCTTAAGACCGTGAGTATCTGTCCCTCGAAAACCAAGCATCAGTTTGAGGAGATTGCAGTAGGCTTGGCTTGCTAGATGCCGGATGAGAGGGCGTTGATCTTCCGCACCCAACACCAACTTTGAACCTACCACAAGTTCGATGGAGTGTGTTTGAAGAAGGGTGATGGCCTCCTGATAGAAGTGAACATCTCCTAAATCGATCTCGTCGCAGATCACGAACTCCCCTTGAGCGGTTAAAATCCCTTGTTTGAGAGCATTGCCGTAGTTGGGCTCGACGAGGCTGATCAGGCGGATGATTCCTTTTCCATGGGTGGTTTGTTGATTGATCAGATCATGGGCGATGGAAGTGGTTTGATCTTTAGAGCCGTTCTCCGAGAGGATAATCTCATAAGTCCATGGATAAGCTTGTAATCGCTCCTGCAAATCGACAATTGCTGTGTGGAGGATCGCTTCTTCGTTGTGGATGGGGATGATAATGGAGATGGTTGGTGTATCAAGGGTCATGCGGCTCCTATAGGCTCAGAAGGGTCTTGGCTTTTTGCGCTGCTTCTTGTCCAAAGAGGAGTGCATCCTCCATGGAAGAATAGTTCCATCCCCCATAGCGTCCTCGAGCGAGAATAGCGTGTTCTTCATAGAATGGGTGAAGAACACGTAAAGCGGGGAAATAGGCGTGATTAAAAATCACATAAGCGTAGTCAATTTTCCGAGGGCGTACAAAATGAATATCATTTGGAGACTGAATGAGTTTCATTTCGATCATGCCTTGAATCACTTGAGGGGTGAGCTGATCGAGATTGGGCTCTTCTCGATTGACAAGCTCTACATAGAAACAAGCATGGCCAGGGGGGGCAAGTGCAGGACTAAAGTGCGAGTAACAACCGATGCGGTAAAAGGGATATTTTTCCTCAGGTACATAGATCCAATGATAGTCATTTCCTGATGGGCAGGAGGTTGCAACGTCCAGGTAGTACAGTCCATTCCAGCGCAATTGTTGATTGGCTTGGATGATCTCTGGAGTAGAATGGTCCAACAGTTTCCCGAGGACGGGAAGAGGAAGGGTGGCGATCAGCACTTGATACCGGACCTGCTCATCTTCAAAAAATAGGATCTTTTGACGGAAATCGATTTTGTAGGGGGCTCGCATGTATTCGATCTCTGGAAGTGTACGCGCCATTCCCTTGGTCAGTTCTCCTATCCCTTCTTTGGGATAGAGAAAGTTGGCATTGTATCCGAGTTCTTGGTGCTGTAGGCCAACTGCCCCTGCGATAACGTCTTCTACTTTCGGGATGGGAACGAATCGTTGACACCACTCGGCTGTGATTTCTTTTGGATGGACTCCCCAGAGGCGACGATTGTAGGGGATCATAAAATGTTTGCTGAACCCTTCTCCAAAATGGAGGTGGCAGAATTCTTCAAAATTGGTTGGCTGCTCTTGCTTTTTCTCGAGTAGGGTTTTGATAAAACCGAGCAGGCATTCTTGAGCTATATCAGGAGGCAATCCGTAGGTGTTCGCTTGGAAGGGATAGCGTGTGTAGGTCCCGTGAGACCAAATGCGCGAATTACGTTTAATTTGGAGGCATTCCCCCTCTATCCATTCCAGCGCGAGCTTGCGCATTTCAGGATTTTTCAGGTGGAGGAGGTGTCCAGTCCGATCGAACCGAAAGCCGTGTTCTTCAAGGGTAATCGCGTGCCCTCCTGGATAGCTCTGACTTTCAAAGATGCGAAAAGGGATACCAGCAAGCTTGAGATGATAAGCAGCTGACATGCCGGTTAGGCCAGCGCCGAGGATTGCAACGGGGATAAAATGAGCGGAAGAGGCCATTTGCGTATAGAATAGTAAGCATACCGCTATCAAGGCTGCCTCTATTGATAAAGAGAAAAAGGAACATTGTTGAAACAAGAGTCCTTGCTTTTCCTCTTCATCCATACTTTCGTGAAGACAAGAACTGGAGAAACATTATGGCAGAAGGATTAAATAAAGTCATACTGATGGGAAACCTCGGTGCAGAGCCGGAACTGCGTGTCACTGCAGGTGGGGAGGCGATTCTCAAAATGCGGTTGGCAACCACGGAAGTTTATTTGGATCGGACGAACACCAGGCAAGAGCGGACTGAGTGGCATTCCGTGACGATGTGGGGGAAAAGAGGGGAGGCTCTTGCCAAGGTGCTTTCTAAAGGCTCAAGCGTTCTGATAGAAGGATCATTGAGGACGTACAGCTATGAGAAAGGGAATGAAAAACGATATCGAACAGAAGTCATTGCTAACCGCCTGGTTTTCGTAGGCTCAAAGGGGCGCAGCGCTCCTCCCGATCAGGAAGAAGGTGCTCGAATGGATACATCGAACTCCCATTTGAAACATACGCCTCCCTCTTCAGATGCCGATTTTGATGACTTTGGGGCACCCCACGGAGGATTTGGAGAGCAAGATGAAGATATCCCCTTTTGAGTCAAGGAAATAGGAGGAAGGGTGGGATGTTTGGAGATAGGCGTTGGTATGTAGGGAAATCCATTGCGAAGGTGCAAAAGAATCGCTACAAAAGATCGTATTCATTTAAAACAAAGGGCCAATCATGAAAAAAGGAATTCACCCTGAATATCTCCCTTCGCGTGTTGTCTGTGCATGCGGTGATACATTTGTCACCCGATCTACGCGAGGTGACATGATGGTAGATGTATGTGGAGTTTGCCATCCTTATTATGCGGGGACCCAGAGATTAGTTGATGCTGCTGGACGTGTGGATAGGTTCCGCAAGCGCTACCAAAGCAAGTTTGGAAATATAAAAGAAGCATGAGCGAAGAAAAAGGATGGATCAACCTACCCTAGATTCGATCGGTATTCAGACGAATACATCTCAAGAGAGAGAGAGGCACATTCGTTCTTACGTGGGGGGACAGGCAGTCATCGAAGGGGTGATGATGCGCACCCCTCTTTCGATGACGGTAGCTGTGCGGCGTGAGGATGGAACCATTCTCGTCCGCAGCAGATGGGCTCCTATTCCTCATGAGGCATGGCTCAAGTGGCCCTTCGTTCGAGGGATTTCATCCTTAGTGGATTCGCTTCGGTTAGGAGGGGAGGCGATTCGCTTTTCCGCTGAGGAATGGGAAAAGAGACTCGCTTCGCTTTCTACTTCTGCTGTTTTGACATGGAGAGTTGGAAAACTGAGCTTGTGGACTTGGTGGAAAGCGTTTTTGATCACTTCCTTCCCCTTCCTATTACCTAATGAAGAAGGGAATTCGTCGCCTCTGGTCTCTGTCTCTGCTGCAAATATAGCCCAGACGATGCATTCGATGGAGACTGAGCGCGCTTCGTCCGCAAAGGGGAGCAGTGGGGCTGCGTCGATGTTGATCGTTGGGATCCTTCTCCTTTGGGTGGCTTTGCCTCAGATGATTGCTGCGGGGTTCAATACTGCGCTTCGCCTGCAAGTGCCTCTGCAGTCGCTTGCTTTTCAAGCTCTCACAGGAGGGGTCAAACTCTCTCTCTTGATAGGCTATCTGCTTTTCTTGCGCAGAGTGGCCGATGTGCGCCGCCTATTCCAATACCATGGGGCTGAGCATAAATCGATTTATACGTATGAGGCGGGTGAGCCTCTTAAGGTGCAGTACGCACGCGGGAAAACCACACTACACCCTCGCTGTGGAACTACTTTTATGGTAATGGTGGTTTTGGTTTCGGTGGTTGTGTTTACAGCGGTGGGAGGGTTATTGCCTCGAATCCATACAGGTTATGCACTGCTTGACCACTTTTTGTTTTTTCTTGAAAAATTGCCCTTTCTCCCTTTGATTGTGGCGATCACTTTTGAGATTCAACGTCTCTTTGTGAAACTCTCCGCCATTTCATGGCTACGTTTCGTTCTTTTCCCAGGGCTTCTCACCCAAAAGATGACAACAATGGAACCGGAGGATGACCAGCTTGAAGTCGCTCTTGTGGCACTCCGTGAAGCCTTGTTATCTGATAAAAAATGGTCTGCTCTAGGAGTGGAAGTGACCCTCTACGAAGCGTCTACTTTGTGCACATCTGCTTAGTTATTGCATACGATTGATGAAAATCGATCTGATAAGCATTGGTGATGCATGCATGTGGATTGTCATGGTAGGACAAAAAGATGCTGCCAATCGATAAGCTTGAACAGCTCTGTCGCCGATATGTGGAACTTGACGAGCTGCTATGTCAGCCTCAAGTGCTTGCTGATAGAAACCAGCTTTCCAAACTTAATCGAGAACGCATCGAACTTGAGCCAGTGGTACAAGAATTCTTCCGTTATCGTGAGGTCGATAAGCAAGTTGTGGAAAGTGAGCAAGCGCTCTCCGACCCCGAATTGCGAGGGCTTGCAGAACAAGAGCTCGCCTTCTTTTTAGCTGAAAGAGAAAAGTTGAGTAGATCGATCCAGATGCTCTTACTCCCTACGGATCCGCGGGATAAAAAAAATACTATCTTAGAGATACGGAGCGGGGAGGGTGGAGAAGAGGCAGCACTTTTTGCTGCTGATCTGTTTCGTATGTACGTGCGTTACGCGGAGGCAAAAGGGTGGATTATCGAAATTCTTTCGATGAGTGAGAGTGTGGGGGGAGGGTATAAAGAGATCGTTGCGCTTGTGAGTGGCAAGGATGTCTATTCTCATCTCCGTTTCGAAGGGGGGGTGCATCGTGTTCAGAGGGTTCCGCTAACCGAAACGCAGGGGCGAATTCACACCTCGACAGCCACTGTAGCTGTGTTGCCCGAAGCAGAGGAAGTCGATGTCCAGATCGATGAGAAAGATCTCGAGTATTCCATTGCAGCCAGTGGGGGGCCGGGAGGGCAAGGGGTTAACACGACCAACAGTGCTGTGCAGGTTCTGCATAAGCCCTCAGGCATTTTAGTCAAATGTCAGGACGAGCGCTCCCAGATCAAAAACAAAGCAAAAGCCCTCAAGGTACTGCGCAGTAGACTGTTAGAGATCGAATGTCAGCAGCGAGAAGCACAGCTTTCAGCAGAGCGGAGGAGTATGGTTTCCACAGGAGAACGCAGTCAGAAGATCCGCACGTATAATTATCCTCAAAATCGCGTTCGCGATCATCGTATTCAACTTAGTCTCAACAAAGATCGCGTGATCGAAGGGGAACTTGACGAGCTGATCACCTCTCTACGCACTCACCACCAGGCGGCTCTTTTACAAGGGGAGACTGCAGACTTTTCGGAGGATATCGAAGATGGATAGGTAGGGCTATTCCGTGCAATACGGAAAGCATGATCGGGTGCAATCGATCCGAAGGCTTAATAAACAAAACTACCGCTTATTTTGAACATGAGTATATTGAGTCAGATGATTAGAGTTTTGAATTTCGGAGTTAGCCGTGATGCGAGATTGTCTCTTTTGTAAGATAGCCCATCGTTTTATTCCTGCACGTATTGTCGCTGAAAATGAATACGCGCTTGCGTTTCATGATGTTCGACCGGTTGCTCCTCATCATGTTCTTGTAATTCCTAAAAAGCACATCTCTTTTCTTGGAGATGCAGCAATAGAAGATCGGGAGCTCTTGGGCCAATTGCTGCTCATGAGCAAAGAAGTCGCTGTAGCGCAGCAGATTCATGAGACTGGGTATCGAGTTGTGATCAATCAAGGTGAAAATGCTTGTCAGAGCGTCTTTCACCTCCATCTGCACATTATGGGGGGTCGTACTTTTGCTTGGCCACCTGGTTAATCGGGGAGCTCGAGGATGACTTTGATACGCATGCGCCCTTTTTTAATGTGGGTATTCCCACTTTTGTTTTTTGCTTATCAGTTTATTCTTCGGCTGGCCCCAGGACTTGCTCTTCAGGAAGTGACAAGCAAGTTTGGAGTGGATGCTACAGCATTTGGGTTTTCATCAGCGGCCTACTACTTCGGATATGCGGGGATGCAGATTCCTGTTGCCTTTTTGCTTGATCGATTAGGATCTCGGAAAGTGATTCCTATCTGTGTTATTCTTTCTTCGGCAGCAACCTTTCTTTTTGCGCATACGCAGCACTGGAGTTTTGTGTTGATAGCTCGATTTATGGTTGGTGCTGGCTCTGCTGCAGGATTTTTAGGAACTTCCAGAGTCATCTCCCTTTGGTTTAACCATGAGCAGTATGCAAAGTGGATAGGTATTACCTTTGGGGTGGGATTGGTGGGAGCTTTTTATGGGGGGAGACCTATTGCCTCTTTAATGAGCGAATTGGGGTGGATTCGAGTATTCGATGGGATGGCTTGGTTGGGTATCGTGTTGGCAGTGACGATCTTCGTTTTTTTGCGTGAGCCAGTTCAATCCAATCGAGCTGTCTCTGAGGGGTTTACTGGATCAATAGGAAAGCAGCTATGGGCTGTTATTCAGAATCCAAAAATTGTGATCATGGCTTTCTGCAGTTTGTTGATGGTGGGTTCACTGGAGGGTTTTGCAGATATGTGGGGTGTATCGTATCTAGCGAGCGAGTATCCTTTCACGAAGCAGCAAGCCGCTTTTCTGGTTTCGTTTATTTTTATGGGGATGCAGGTGGGGGGGCCTCTGCTCGCCTGGTTTGCTTCGAGGTTCCAAGCTTACTATGAAGTGACAGCAGCGACCGGTTTTTTGACAGCTTTTATTTTTGCTAGCTTTCTTTTATTCCCGCATTCGTTTGGATTCAATTTGCTGGCGGGTGGGTTTTTCTGGATAGGAATATTCTGTTGCTATCAAGTTTTGATATTTGCGATGGGATCTTTTCTTGTCTCTGAGGAGAATCGTGGGGTTGCTGTGGCTTTTTTGAATTGCATCAGTATGCTTGGGGGTTCTTTTTTTCACAGCGCGATTGGGTGGATAGTCGATAGATATGGGCAGGGGAGTATGCAAGAGGGTGTTTGGGTGTATCATGCCCATGCGTACGCTATGGGGCTTTGGACGATTCCATGTAGTGCTGTTCTTGGAGCCTCGATCCTGTTCTCTTTGCGTCCACCTAGAGTTAATACCAAAACCACTTCTGCACTTCTCAGTATATTGATCCTGTCGTTCGATGTGACAGCCTGCCGAAAAGCTCCTCCTCCTTTTATCTCTCCAGAGAGTTCAACGCAAAGTTTGTTGGACAAACAGAAAAAGGATGAACCCCCCGTTCCTCCGTGTGTTCTCACTCCTCACCATGTGATTGAGGAGCAAACAGGAGGTGATAATAAAGTGGTAACCTTGGGGGATATCATCCCTTTAGGAGATCAGAAGTGGGCAGTGGGAGTTCTTCGAGAGCAAAAGCAGGGGGGGCGCATTGGTTCTGTGGTTCTTGTTTCGTCTGAAGAGGGCCCTCTTTTCTTTTTTGATCTAGGGTTCGCTTATGGAGATATCCCTCCACCAAGACCGATGCAAATCAATGGAGAATTGTACGCTAGCTTTTATATCCAAGAAGGGGAATGGAACGAGAAACATACTGCTTCCAAGGAAGAGAAAAACAGAATCCTCGCTCTTTTCCACCTTAAGCAAGGTGAAAAGAGTCATCCCTTGATCTCTTTTGCCCAGTCATATGATGAGTCATTTGCTTACAGTATGGCTCTCCATTCATCTTCTTCTGGTCTTGTCGTTTGGGACGAAGATATTGATGCAGGTCGTAAGGGAAGCCTGCAAATGTCGCTTTTTCATCAAGACCCAGGAAAAGGAGAGATGAAGATGGTCAAGGGCACCTCTTTTCCTCTTGCCAAAGGGGATGTAGATTTCCCTTTGGTTGCTCTTCGCCCTCAAGGATATTGGATCTTTTGGATAGCTCGTCGCACGGAGCGAGTCTCTTGGTCGCAGTCGCTTCGAGAGGCGGGGGATTCTCCAAGACTCGGAGAACTGAGCTATTATAGCTGGCTCGAAGTGGCTGCGATCGGTGAAAAAGGGGGGGTTGTACAGGCTGCGAGACCGCTGACCTCTATGAATGGTCGTGTTGAAGACTTTCAGGTGTGGCCTCTGAGGAATGGAGAAGTGCTTGATGTTTGGGTCCGCGAGAATCCCGAGCCGTTTCAAGAAAGTGGGCGTATCCTTCGGATTCAGATGGAACTTGGTAAAGAAGCCCACCAATCCGTGGTCTTGGACAAAGGCGTAGGTAGAAATCGAATAGTTTTACTCGGAGATCATCTTGTGCCTAAGTGGCTTGCCTATGCTGATCTCACAAACCACTTTCACCTTTTATCAGTTCATTCAGAGAACGAGGGAAGCTCTTCTTTTTCACTCGATCTTCCTCTTGGTGATGAAGCAGAACCCCTCCCTATTCTTCTTAAAGCGAAAGGAAAAGGGGATCGTTCACTTCGCTTCCTTGCTGCTTTTTCGTCTCCGCAAGAGAGGAGGATCCGATTTTATACGGTCGAATGCCACGTTGAATAGGTTGAATGAACTTTTTTTACTTTTTAAAAGTAAGTGATAACAAGGGTCTCTCAATGGAGTCTCTTTTGGTATCTGTCGATGTTCTTCTTTGTATTTCTGTTGTCAGATGCTATGAATGGTAAGGCCAGCGAGATGACATCTTATCTAGAAGATGTCTATCAGCGATGCGAGGGTCTGTAGCTCAATCGGTTAGAGCCCCCGGCTCATAACCGGGTTGTTCCTGGTTCGAGTCCAGGTAGGCCCACTCAGTACTTCCATCTTCGTGACATGAGAAGAATAAAAAACGTGCAAGCAAGAAGTGGCTAGTAGTATTGTGGGAGGCACGGTAGAAGTATTAACGAATGTCTGGAAAAGGAGAATCTAGTTGAGCATCGCTGATCAGATCCGTGCCCTGGAAATGCTAGCTGCCTTGGATGCAGAACTGAAGATCATTGAAGAACAGATCGCTACCCATCAAGCTGAGCTTTCTTCGTTGAAAGAAGCTTGCGAGACGTTGGATAGAAAATGTACAGAAGAGCGGGATAAGCTCCTCGTACTAGATAAGAAACGAGCAGATTTTGTCGCGCAGAGCCGCTCGATGAACCAACAGCTCGAGCGTTCAAGAGAAAAAATGACTCGGGCGCGCAATGAACGTGAAGTGAACGCAATTCAGCGAGAGCAAGAAGAATTGCGTAGATTAGTTCGAGATCAAGAAAAAGAACTGAAGAAATTAGCCGTTGAGCGGGAAACTTGTGTGGATCGCATGGAAGCGGCTGAAAAAGAAGTCGAGGTGGTCCGGCAGCAAATCCAACACAAAGAAGAGCACGCTGCTGTCTACCTCGGAAGCACCCAAAAGGAGTGGGAGGAGAAAAAAGAGGGGCGTCAGCAAATCGCAGTGACCCTTCCTCCTGTACTGTATCGTCGGTATGAACTTATTCGGGAGAAGCGCGTCGTTGCGATTGCGCAAACCTCCGATGGTACCTGCAAGGCCTGTCATATTTCGCTTCCTCCCCAGCTTTTTTATCGCCTTCGTAGTGCGCCTCTTTTGGAGCAATGCCCTTCTTGCAGCCGCTTTCTTTATTATGCGTCAATTCAGGAAATATTAGCTTGATAATGATGAGGAAGTATGAAGACTTGCCTTTTGTGTCACCGTTACTTTCCTTCTAGCGCTGTCTTTTGTGTAGTTGATGGTGCACAGCTCGTTGCGACGAGTTCTAATGGTACGCAAGTCCGTCTGGATCTACGTATTGGCAAAATTCTATGTGGTCGGTATAAGCTCCAGCGGGTTGTTGCGGATGGAGGGGTAGGGCGAGTCTATGAGGCGATGGATCAAACAGCAGGTCGTCGGGTAGCTGTCAAGATATTGGACAAATATGTGGTTCGTCAGGATCCCAGCGCTGTAGGACGATTCAAGCAAGAGTACGAGGTCAGCACGCAATTGCCCCATGATTTTATTGTGCACATGTTTGATTGTCAGCAAGACCCTACTGAGGGGGTCTGGCTGATTGTGATGGAGTTTTTGGAAGGAAAAGAGCTACGTCATATTCTTGATCAGGAAAGGTGGGTCCATCCTGGCCTTTTCATTCGTATCCTTTCCCAAATTGCGTTGGGGTTGGACGCTGCTCATGCTCGCCGATTTGTCCATAGGGACTTGAAGCCAGACAATCTATTTATCTGTCAAGATGAGGATGGAGGGAGTGTCAAAATTTTAGACTTTGGTTCCGTTAAAAACACCAATGAAGGGGCACAGAAATTGACGCAAATGGGCATGACCATTGGCTCTCCTTTCTATATGGCTCCTGAGCAGACACAAGGATTGGATTCGTTGGATGCGCGAGCGGATATCTTTTCTCTTGGTGCGATTACCTATGAGTGTTTGACCGGCGTGCTCCCTTTTAGTGGACAGCATGGGATCAGTGTGATGCTCGCGATTCTAACGAAGGAGCCTATTCCAATCAGTGCCCAGGGGAAGAATCTGCCGTTTCCCACTCCTTCCAAAATGGATAGTGTGATCAGGAAAGCTTTAGAGAAAGAGCCTTCACGCCGTTACGAGACAGTCGGTGCTTTTGCAGATGCGGTTGGATGGGCTTATGGCCTTTCTGGAAGTCATGCACAGTGGGCGTGCACGGCTGCTCAGGAGTTAAAGGAACGATGCGTACAGCAGAAAGGCTCTGCTGCTTTTATTCTTCGTGTTGACTCGGATCCTTTTCATTCGTTGTCTTGATTCCAATAGGAGCTCACGCTGGCGGGATTCTCGGAGGGATACAAGTGGTTGGAACCGTTTTTTAATGGATAGATAGGGTATGGGTCAAGGGCGTTTTTTTGTGTTGGAAGGAGTTGATGGGGTAGGGACCACCACACATTCCCGTCAATTAGTGGGCGCCTTGTGCGCTCGTGGAATCCCAACGTATTGGACTTGCGAACCGAGTCAGGGTGCTATCGGAAAATTGATCCGTCAATTCCTTAAAGAGCCTGCTGTACTAACCTCTGATTCCTTGCATTGGGCGGAGATGGCGTTGCTCTTTGCTGCAGATCGCCTTGATCATCTAGAGAATGAAGTAAAGCCTCGCCTACGAGCGGGGGGGATTGTGGTGGCTGATCGCTATGATGCTTCGAGTCTTGCGTATCAGAGCTTGGATGGAGGTGGAGATAAAGAGGAGGGGATGGATTGGATACGGACCCTTAATCGCTATGTTTTGCGTCCCGATCTTGTTCTGGTCTTGGATATCCCTGCCGAACTTGCGGCTTTACGCCGCATGGGTCGCAATCAATCTCCAGAGCTCTATGAGCGTGAGGAAATGCAGCGCGATCTTGTCTCCTTTTATCATCAGCTCCATCGTCATATGCCTCTTGATCCTATCGTTTATATTGATGCAACAGGGGCGATCGAAGAGACACAAGCCCGGATTGTGAAAGCAGTCCAGCCCTTCCTTCCTTCTGAAGGATTTTTTTCTTTCGCATGAAGAAGAGGAGGAAGGGCTGTGTATTTGTGAAGTGTGAGGCATCAAGTGTTTTCTTGTTCGATGTCGGTGGGTGGGGAGGAAAAGAAGGGGTTCTGCTGTAGCTAATTGTCTACGGTGGGGATCCATTTCAAGGGTGGGGTGCTGTGTTCCCCTCGCCAACGAGCGTGTTCGTCATTCTGCTTGGCGAGGTCGAATAGAACCCCTCGAAGTCTGCTTTTTTGTCCGGGTGGACTTGAGTCGACCCAAAAGTAACTTCGATCGCGCACGTCGATATGTACAAATCCGCTGGTAGGATAGAGACCGACCCCTACAAAACCGAGTCCCCTTGCGAATTGAGCGACCTGCTCATCTTTGACTCCTGGCACAAGAACATCGACTGCTCTCCCCTTGCCGTGATTGGATTGATCGCCTCGAAGGGTACGATATCCCGAGATAATTCGCACTTCTTCAGCATGAAAGCGATGTTGGAGTTGGTAGAGAATATCGATGATGCGAGGCTCTATAGGATGTTGATTTCCTGTGGAGGGTTCACGCAGAAGATGAGCAGCTTTGTCTAAATCGAGTCCAGAAAATCCGCCTTTTTCTGAAGCTGCGGTCAAGATAACCCGCTCGCTTGTATTGATTGCATGAAGGACTAGCATCGGGAGGCCACGCTCGTCCAAGGGGGCCTTTTTCCCAGGGGTGGCCTGATGCCATTGTTGGCGGAGGGCTTGGTATCCCGTTGTTGTTGGCTTTTTGGTTGTGTTTGGGCGGGAGGGGACCCGAGAAGGGGTGGAGGAAACCCGTTGAGACCCATGGCTTGTATGGGGAGCTCTTGGTTTTGCTTTCCCTGATTTTTGCGAGGGGGAGGGTGCAGCGTGCGTGGTGCTCAGACAACCGACAACTCCCATCCACAAGCCCCCTACTACCCAGAAAAATCTGGTTGACATTGCTTGTAGACGATAGTCAAAAAATTGGTGGAAGCCAAACAGGATACCTAAAATTGCCAGCTGACTGCACTCGCAGGAGTAAGTGTCCATTCGTATAGTGTTTCCTTGTAAGAAAGGTAATTGCCATTGATAATATGGTGAGTGAGGCCTAATTCGAAACCGATATGCATGTCTCGAAACCCTGCTTCAAGTCCGAAAACAAGTCCACTCCAGAGTCGACTGGCGGAGAAGGTGGCAGAAAATTGAGCAAAAGAGGGGGAGGGGTTCTCATAGTCCAGTACCTTGACTCCGATATGCTCATAGCCTGATCGGGTCCCTAGCCAAGCTTTGTACATGCCAAGACTGCTTTCCCATCCCAAAAGCAAAGGGACATCAAAGCCATATCCCCACAGATCGGACAGCGTGATACTCGGGATGGAGAAAACTTGCTCTGGCCCGTGGAAAGGGACTGCTCCCCCTATGCCGATCGATAAGGCCAGGTGCCTTTTCGTATCTTTAAAGGAGCGACGAATATCCGCCCGTGCAGTACGCCCTGTATACGTAAGTCCTACCTCTAATGATTTCCCTAATCCAGTTCGGGCTCCTGCTACAGGGGCTAGTCCAGGGGCGAGTGTAGCCATCAACAGCACCGATTTCGCATAGGTTGGGTCAGCTTCTGGCGTAGACGGGGGTCGGTTGACTAAAAACTGGTGAGCTGTTCGTAGGTTATCGAGGGTGGGTCCGGTGATCCATTGACTGCTGAACCCTGTAAAAGCGCGCACTTGTTGGGGAGGTAGAACCCGTGCGGGGTGCAAAAGCGGGGTCCCACCTGCGCATCCACCTAGACTGCCTCCAGCTGTAATGGTTGCGATCACAGCGGAAAATCGACGTGTGGAGGACACCGGCCGTTGCAAAATAGTTAGGTTCGAAAGCGAGAAGGGTAATTGTTTTTAGTTGCCCGTTCTTTCAGCTCTTCATCATCGGGATGCAACTCAAGAGCTCGGTTGAGCAGGACATGTTCACTCTCCACGTGCTTTGGATCAGGTAGACAACATTCTACGGGACAGACAGCCTGACAGGCTTCATGATCGTGAAATCCCACGCATTCTGTGCAAAGTTCTGGATCGATCACGTAGAATTCTGCTCCTTCGCTGATTGCTTCGTTGGGGCATTCCGGTGCACAGGCCCCGCAATTGATACAGTCTGCTGTAATGTATGTAGCCATCGTGCAGAATCTCCTTCACTTGAGTATATCATGAATTTTCGTCTCGGTCGAACTCTTGATCGGGGTGCATCATAATTGCCGCAGTATGAATGAAGAGAGAAGGAGAGAAAGAAGCTTGTACTTTCGAACGCAAAAATAGGTTGTTCTCCGTTTTCTTTTCCCTTTTGATTAGAACTCTCTTTAAGTAAAGAGTAAAAGAGGATGATGTTCTTATTTCGAAAGGATCGACTTTTTTTTTTCATTGGGGTCAGCGGTAGCGCTTTCTCTTTGCTTGCCTGCGGCCGATCGGTTGGAGATCCCTGTAGACAGCTTTTAGATTGCTCGAGCCAGGGTCCTCTAGTATGCGATACCTCTCAAGTGGGCGGCTATTGTACGATTTTTCTATGTAGTAGTCAAGAACAGGAATGTCCCGAGCAATCGATCTGTGTACTGCCTCAAGCGGTGATTCCAGGTTGCCCCTATGACGATCGGCGTATTCCGCTTGGTGCTGTCGATCGCTGTATGCGAACTTGTGATTCCGATTCGGATTGCCGTTCAGGGTATGTATGTGCCTCACCTATTTCTCCCCCCTGGTTCGGTCGAGTGATGCAGGGAGATCCTACTCGGTCAGTCTGCTTACCTGCCCCTTCCTTTCCTGTAGATTCAGAAGATGGCAGTGCCGGAGAAGGAGGTCAATCCGTGTGTACATCATGGTGGTTTCAGGTCCCTCCCATTGATGCTGGTCCCCAACGTGCGTACCAGCAGTCAGATGCTTCTGGACTGTCGAACACAGATGCAGGAGTCATGAATGCCCCCTTCTGAATCCAGAGTGAGATTTCCCCTTTGCTATAAAGGGATCGGTCGGTTAGCTCGTATTCTGATGCATAGCTTGGGAGAAGTGTTCTTGGTGATTTTTCTACTTGCATCTTTTGTATTTCTGGCTGTTCGCCTGTTGCCAGGGGATCCGGCCATATTGATTTTGGGGGAACAGGCTAGTCCCATCGCACTCCATAAACTCCGTCAGCAACTTTACTTAGATGAACCGCTGTGGCTTCAATACATTCATTTTTTTAAGCGTTTCCTCACCTTACAACTCGGTGAATCGATTCGACATCCTGGCCTTTCTACGCACACGCGGATTTTTGCTGCTCTGGGGCCGACCGCTGCGCTTGCGGGACTGGCTGTTCTGTGGAGTACTTGGATGGGTATCCTCTTGTCCTTTCTTTCGGCGAGCCATTGGCTAAAAGGAAAAGCTTCTTGGCTGCGGACAGGGATCGTTCTGATTTCCTCGACTCCCCTCCTTTCCTTCGCACCGCTCTTCACCTACCTGCTTACCGCCCGTTTTCGCCTCTTCCCTCTTCCTGGGGATCCTGAAGCGGGTGGATGGGGACTCTGTATGGCCGCAGGATTCCTTGCTGTACCGCTTGCAGCTCACCTGGCCCGTGTAGGGGGGGCTGTATTGCAGCAGATAGCCAAACAACCCTTTTTAGTGGTAGCGCGCGCTAAGGGATGCTCATGGCCTCGGGTTTGGCTAGTACACGCACTGCCTGTAGCTTTGGGTCCATTCCTGATCGTGATTGCATCACAGCTGGGGGCACTTCTGGGGGGTACGCTTGTGTTGGAACGCTTATTTGAGCGTCCAGGATTGGGGACACTGATCTTAGAGTCCTGTATTGCACGAGATCTTCCTGTACTGGAAACGGGTGTGATCGTTGCTGGGATACTTTTTATTGGGGTGCAAGGGATTGCGATGGCCCTTCACCGTATGCTGGATCCGAGGGTGAGAATATGAGGTCAAGAGGATGGGTTTTGGTTGCTCTCCATTTGCTCCCATTGGGGTCACTTGTTGCTTTTATGCTTTTGGTTGTGATGTTTGCAAAAGAGCCCCCTGGTTGGCTTGAGCCGATGCGATGTTGGTCCCCTCCTTCATGGGATCGGCTGTTGGGATGCGGAGAAGGAGGAGTGAACCTCATTCATTTTGTCGCTCATGCGGGTCTATACGGTATGATGTTGGCTTCTATTGTGGCTTCTGTCAGCTTCCTTTTGGGGACTCTCGTCGGTTCAATGGCTGCTCTGTTGCAGGGGTACGCAGAGCGCGTGGTGAGCCGCGCCTGTGATATCATCCAATCGTTTCCCACTTTTTTGTTGGCTATTTCTCTTTTGTCAATTGTGCAATCCCCAGCTCGCATTCACCTCGCATTCATTTTTCTGCTTACGGAATGGGTTCCATTCGCTCGACTGGCGCTTACCCAAACGAAGGTGTTGCGCTGTGCTGGATTTGTGGAAGCAGCTTATGCACTTGGCTTAAACCATGGCCAGGTTATGTGGCGTCATCTTCTTCCCAATATGTTAAGTGTTCTCGCAGTGCAGTGGGGCTCGAGCGCTGCTTCTGTGATTATCATGGAATCCTCCCTGGCTTTTGTAGGCGTAGGCCCTCGCGATGGGATGGCGCTCGGTGTGCTCTTGGATCAGGGAATCGTCTCGATGCTTCGGGCACCCCATGTACTTTTGGTTGGCTCTTTAACAATTTTTATGACAAAAATTTCCTTTCTGCTTGCAGGGCAAGCGTTGGATGTTCATGTTCGGGTTTTTCGGTCTCATGCGTAACCTGTCCTTTTTTACTTTATGCATGGGAAGTCTTGCTTCCTCTTTATGGGTAGGGGGACTTGTCGTTGTGGGAGCAGTTGTGGCTCCTGCTGTGTTCCAAAATATTCCAGCCCCTTTGAGCGGGGATGTGATGATTGTAGTATTGCATCGCTTTCATATGTTCGTTCTCGGTTGTGCTCTCTTTATGTTGGCGATGGAGGGGCTTCGTGCTAAATTCTGTGAAGTGCGACGGCTAGATTGGGTGAGACTTTTCCTGATCTGTGGAGCGGCAGGGATGGCCTTGATCCAGACTTTTCTCCTTTCTCCTGGTATTGAATCGCTTTATCGGGCAGGTGTTGTTCGAGGAAGTGGAGAGCAGGGGAGGGAGCTTCAGACCATTCATTCCATAGCAGAAAAGATAGCTCATGGTCAGCTATTGCTTCTTCTGGCAGCCTTTGTGATCTATCTTTTGAGCGGTGCAACTTCTTTTCAATCCCGTAATTCCGCAAATCATTTAATGGATAGCTAGGAGATAAGAATAATCATGAAAAGCTATGATGCGATCGTGTTGGGTGGAGGCCCTGCAGGTTATGTGTGTGCGATTCGATTAGGGCAGCTAGAACAAAAAGTGGTGTGTATTGAAAAAGAAGAAGTAGGTGGCGTCTGTCTCAATTGGGGTTGTGTCCCGTCGAAAGCTATCATTTCTGCAAGTCACCTCTACCATAAAATCCAACATGCGGACACCATGGGCCTTATAATGCAAGGGGTGCGTGTCGATCCGCAGAAAATGCAGGGTTGGAAAGAAGGGATCATCAAGAAGCTGACAGGAGGGATCCGTGGTCTTTTGCGGGGCAATGGGGCTGAACTCTTGATGGGGGAAGCGTGTGTGATCGCCACCAATTGTGTTGAAGTCCGTACGCGGGAAGGGGGAAAAGAGATTCTGGAGGCCAAAAAGGGGATTGTGATTGCGACGGGCTCCACCACCATCGAGATCCCTGCTTTCAAATTCGATGGAAAGAAGATTATAGGGGCTAAGGAAGCAGTCAGTCTTCGTGAAATTCCCAAGCGGTTGTTGGTCATCGGTGGAGGGGTGATCGGTCTCGAATTGGGGGGTGCCTACCAGCGGCTTGGTTCTCATCTCACGGTGGTGGAGGCTCTTTCTTCTCTTCTCACAGGGGTTGACTCTGAATGTACCGCAGTGGTTGAGAAGAGCCTGACCAAAAACGGGGCAAAAATTCTTAAAAATACCAAGGTGATAGGATATCAGGCACAAGCGGACGGTTCTCTTGTCGTCCAGGTTGAGCTTCCAGAAGGGAAGAAAGAGAACATTGCGGCTGATGTGGTTCTAGTGGCCGTTGGAATGAGGCCGAACGGGAGCCGCCTCGGTCTAGAAGAGATAGGAGTTAAGGTAGAACGCGGGTTTATCCCTACAGATGAGTGTGGGCGGACCAACATCCCCTCGATTTATGCAATAGGGGACGTGAGCGGGTATCCTATGTTGGCTCATAAAGCGAGCAAGGAGGGGGAGATAGTCGCAGAAGTCATTGCAGGCCATAAGGCTGCGAAAGATTGGGTGGGGATTCCAAGCGCTATTTTTACAGAGCCTGAAATCGCTACAGTAGGGCTGACAGAAGCTCAGGCTAAGGAAAAGGGTATCGAGGTGATCATCGGGAAATTCCCCTTTGCGGCGCTCGGCCGTGCGTTGGCTGTGAATGAGACTGAAGGGATTTTCAAAGTAATTGCAGATAAGAAGACACACGAAGTGTTGGGTATCCATATCTGTGGCCCTTCCGCGACGGATTTGATCAGCGAAGGGGCGCTTGCTCTCGAAATGCATGCATTTCTTGAGGATATTGGTCTTACTATCCATCCGCATCCCACCCTGGGGGAAGGATTGATGGAAGCTAATTTGAATAGTCTTGGACAAGCGATTCATGTACTCAATCGATAAAGATAAGGCTTAGTTTGGGATATAGCTCATGCCACCAAACAGGAGGATCCAATGGGTATCTTTGAGCGAGTGGGGAAGGTGATTTCAAGTAATATTCACCATCTTCTTCATCAGATGGAGGATCCGAAAAAGCTCTTCAACTTGACGTTGGAGGAGATGAGAGAGGCTCTCCTCCAGAGGCGGCAGGATGTCATCAAAGCCATTGCGACAGAAAAACAACTTCGGAAAAAGGAAGAAGAGCTCGCAGCCGAGATTGCAAGGTGGGAGAAGCGAGCGGAGCTCGCCCTTGAGCAAGAGAATGAATTCCTGGCGGCCGAGGCAATCAAGCACAAAAAGCGTATCTCAGACACATATCGAGCGACGCAGACGCTCGCTCTCCAGGCGCAGGAAGCTGCTCAGGGGCTCCAACATCAGATCCAGCTGATGGAACAACATCTACGGGGAGTCGAATTGAGGCATGGGACGCTTACTGTTCAGGCGGGGAAGGGGAGAGAAGGAGAGGGAGCGCTGGGTGAATTTGAGCGGATGGAGGAGTGCATTGAAGAGCAAGAAGCAGAGGCGCATGCGCTTCATGAGTTGAACCGTGCTTTTGAAGAGGAGGCGATGGGAACGACACAGCTTGAAGAGGCCTTTCGCTACCTCGAACAAAAGCAGCAGGGATTGGAGAAAACGGGAGGAAAAGAGAAAACCGAGGGGACCCGCATCCGGATTGAATAAAGACTTCTGTCTTTATGTCCTATCATCTTGATTTGATGGTTCTAAGGGGTCGCTCTCCTTTTGCTTGATGAATGGATAAAGCGCGAAAAGCAGGTCCCTCACCCCTTCTCCTGTAGCCGAAGAGAATCGTTTTAGATCGATCTGGATCTTCTCAAAGCGCTTTTTAAGGACAGGATAGGCATTGCGAACTTCAGGTAGATCGGCCTTGCTCATCGCAACGAGGGTGGGGTGGTCTGCCAGAACTTCGTTGAATTGAACCAGCTCTTCCTGTAGGAGCTGGTAGTTTAGGAAGGGATCGGACTGTTCTGTCTCATCTAGAGTGATGATGTGGAGCAGTACTTTAGTCCGCTCTACATGCTTGAGAAACCGAGTGCCTAAGCCAATCCCCTGGGACGCTCCAGGAACAATACCTGGAATGTCAGCCATGACAAAACTAGCGTAGTCGTCTAACTTAACGACGCCAAGATGGGGGACAAGGGTTGTGAAGGGGTAATCTGCTACCTTCGGACGGGCTCGGGAGCATACGCGAATCAGGCTGCTTTTCCCTACGTTGGGAAAGCCGAGCAATCCTACGTCAGCCAACACTTTGAGTTCGAGCCATAGGAGTCGTTCTTCCCCTATTTGTCCTGGTTCCGCCCGTCTTGGTGCTTGGTCGATGGAAGTAGCGAAGTGGATATTCCCTCTTCCCCCTCTTCCCCCGCGGGCGAGGATTATCTGAGCGTGGGGGACAGTGAAGTCGGCTAGTAGCTCCCCTGTTTCTTGCTCGAACACTTGAGTCCCCAGAGGCACTTTCCAGATCAGATCCTTGCCCGATTTTCCATAGGCATCCTTCCCCTTGCCGTTCTCTCCATTGCCTGCTCTGAGGACATGGGTAGATGGGAGATCCCAGAGCGTTGACAGATTGGGGTCGGCTTCAAAGACAATGTCTCCTCCTCTACCTCCATCTCCTCCGGCAGGCCCTCCAAAGGGGATGTACTTTTCTCGGCGAAATGCAATGGCTCCGTCCCCTCCCTTTCCTGCGACCACTTTCATCTCACATGAATCAATAAATCTCACAAACTTCCTGCATTGGCACGAATTGTACTTTATTTAAGCGGTGGAACCTCGGTATCAAGATGCGAGGAGCAGCGCCCTCGGGCAGAGTCGAACTGCCGACCAACGGTTTAGGAAACCGCTGCTCTATCCTCTGAGCTACGAGGGCCAGTCGCCATGCCATAAAGCTGACTTGTTTTCCTATTTCCTGAAATTGCGTCAACGTGTGGCGACACAAAAACAATTTTTTCTCAATTTATCCCAACCTAAAGCATTCTCAACACATTAATTGGTAATCGAATGAATAAAAGGCTACATTTAAACTATGTGTATACCTTTGTTTATTTTTATCCCTTTTTTGATGGTTGCTTGCAGCACCTCTAACAAATCCCCATCTCCTGTAGTTCCTGTAATGGATGAAGACGCCTCTTCATATAATGAACAAGATGACGCTTCTTCACATAATGAACAAGATTCAGGTTCCGATGGCTACTCTCCGCCTCCTCAGGAAAGAGATGGTGCTGCTCCAGATATTAAAAAAGCTCAGCAGGAATTTCTTTCTCTTCAAAGGATTCGAAAAGACAATCCTAGTGATTCCTACAATTACCAGGTAAATGCTCCATTCGTTCAGTTTGTTTCGAGTGGTGGATCTATATCTAAAGTGCCAGTTGCGCCGTTTGTCCATGCCTATGATTATAGCATGCCTCATTTTTTTGGTCTCGTCATCCGATTCACTCCAGACTTTTTCCCCAATGTACCACCAACTCTTCAAGCGGCGCTAGCTCAGTATGGCGAATTGGTGTGTGACATCTATTTTGTAGCTCAAAGTAAAGAAATTCAGAGTGACACCCCATCTACAGTTATCAATGGAATCACTTTCTATACATTACTTATCCGTCCTCATCATTGGATGGATGACTATTTGACACGTCATTTGCAAGGTCAAGGACCCCCATGGACTTGTTATGCAGATGTTGGCATTTTTGAGGATGCGGTTCCGTCTGTTATCTATCCACAACATCCTAGCGCGGTACCATTGGGAGGTTTAAGATCATTCTCGGTATCTTCTCATGATCAAACATTATCACCGGATAATGCGTGGATTAACGTGGATAAAAATGAGCTACAAGTGTTTTGGATGTTGGTTGTTGATACAACCCATCGTCGAGCAGCAGCTGTTCTGCACGCCCTTCTGCCTGTAGACAATGATTTGTTCTTAAAGTTTAATAATTATATTCAGTATGGTATCAGTACAGGTGGAGTCTCGAAAGGGAAAGACCCTGCCACAGAAACATTGCCCGAGTTGGTGCAGGTGCTTGAACGGTCTCCTGAGTTTGGATCGACCCCCTTGCTTGTTAAGCTGAAGGCCCTTTTGGGGATGTAGTTTCCTCCCCATTTAGCGGCGTTTGAAGCCAACTAGAAAGATTTCTGAGCTGACCCGACGTGTGCCTTCGGGGCGAAATATCTTCTCGTGCTCAAATCGCTCACGGATAGCTGTGCGCGCCTGAGGGAAGTCGCCGCCCATCAAGAGTTTCCCTACGAAAGAGCCGCCCACTCGTAGAAATTCATCGGAGAAAAGGAGGGCTTGAAGAAACAGCTCGACGCTGCGTGCTTGATCGGCGAGATGCGAGCCTGTTGTGCTAGGAGCCATATCGCTCAAAACGAGATCGTAAGGGGCAAAAGGGAGCAAGAGCTCGCGCGAAAGCTCAAAAACGTTGCCAGGTATAAAGAGGTGTGGAGAAGGCAGGGTGATCTTTAAAGGCCTGCTATCGACAGCAACCAGCATCCCTTTGGAAGTGATCTTTTGAGCGACATAGATACTCCAACTGCCGGGGGCCGCACCTAGATCAAGGACGTGCAGCCCAGGGCGAAGAAGTCGGGCGCGCCGGTCTATCTCTTCCAGCTTAAATACACTCCGGGCAGGATACCCCCCTTTTTTAGCTTGTTGTGTGAGCACATCGCTCCCTTTATAGGGTGACTTTCGAGAAGGCATGAGAGTCCCCAGACGGAGAAACTAAGCAGTCCCCCCTTTTTTAGGAGCTTTAACGGTGTGACGGATCAACACCAGTCCATTCTTCGGGCCAGGTATAGCCCCTTCAACCAGAAGTAAGTGTTTCGCAGGATCAATTCCAGCTACTTTAAGATTGAGGATAGAAACAGTCTCATTCCCATACTGGCCAGCCATCTTCAAATTGGGAAGGGTCCGTCCTGGGGTCATGTTAGTTCCAATAGAACCTCCGTGTCGGCGGTATTCGTGGGTACCGTGGGTTTGTACCATTCCGGCGAAATTCCATCGACGCATAACCCCACTAAACCCTCGGCCGCGTGTCGTCCCTTGAGCATCAACGCGTTGACCGATGGTGAACAGACCGTCCAGTGGTAGGACCTGACCTATCTGGTAGGCATCTGCAAAAGCAGGCTCACATCGAAGTTCTTTGAGGACCCGTTTAGGAGAGACACTGACCTTCTTGAAGGTTCCTGCGAGGGGCTTGGTAGTATGCTTTTCTTTTCGCTCTTCGAATCCCAGAATCAGAGCTGTATAACCATCTTTTTCCTGAACTCGCTTGCCCACTACAGTGACGGGACCTGCCTGGATTGCTGTGAGCCGCTGTACTGTCCCGTCTTCTAGAAAAGACTGAGTGCAACCAATTTTTCGACCGTAAATACCTGGATTTTTATTCATGTTGATATCCTTGGATGGGCTAAGCTCCAGGCACAGAGCGCCCTTTTGTCTCTTTTTGGGAGCGAATTCGGGCTGCCTTTCCTTCGCGATCGCGGAGGTAGAAAAGGCGAGCACGTCGCACAATTCCGTTTGCCAACACTTCAATTTTTTCGATGCGGGGGGAATGGAAAATGAAAACACGCTCGACTCCTACTCCGAAGCTCACTTTGCGTACAGTGAAGGTACTGCGAGCTCCTGCTCGGTGGCGTTTAATCACGATTCCTTGAAACACTTGGATACGTTCTTTATCCCCTTCAATAATTTTGTAGTGGACGCGAATAGTATCCCCAACCCGAAAATCAACCAGATCAGAGCGGAGCTGAGATTTTTCAAACTCGGCGAGTATAGGTGAAGTATGCATAAAAATTCTCCGAGCCAAAAGAGGGCGTTCAGCAGAGGGCATCCAAACCATAGATGCCTCTTCTTGTCAAACCCCCTTTATGCAAGTTCATTCGATTTTGTTAACGAGTTATAATATAGATAGGATGCCTTTAGTCTCTTTCTTTCGAAGAAGACAAGGGATGTCTATCATTCGTTCGCAGGTGCTTCTGAATTTTCCGATTTGAGGTAGAGCCCCAAAGGATAGAGCCACAGCCAATATCAGGCGCTTAAACGCGCTTTTCTTGGGGGCCCAGTTGCAGAAGTTCGCCTAAGTAAGCTCCGACCAATGTGAACAGAATCCCGATCGCTGCGGTAATGACATAGAGGAACGTGGGCATCGTCCGAACAGTTTGGCTTTGTATCAACAAGAAGGTGCTTGGGATAGAGACAAAAAAGCTCGCGATGGTAGGTTCAGCAAAGGTGCGTCCTGGGGACAGTCGGGCTGTGATCAGTCCTCCTAAGAACCAGACGGGGATGCAGAGGAGCATTCCATTGCCCCCTTCAAAATCGAAAAAGCGAATCGCTGTGGGAAGCCCGAAAATGATCACGCCTGTGAGCAACACTTGCACAAGCAATGCGATTCCGATCCACTGCCCATTCAGTTCTTCTTGTTGAAATAGTGCTGTTGGATTTTCTGTTTGGGCACTGCCTTTGAAAAGAGCTTCTACCTTGGCTCCGCAAGAGATACACCGCGCTAAATCCGATGGGTTTTTAGAGAAGCCGCACGCTGAGCAGACAACGTTTTGAGTAGCCATGGCAATCTTTCATCCTTAAAACAAGTAACGGGAAACACAGTCTATGTTGGTTACTTTTGTATTCCTATTCTGTCAAGCTTGCAGAAACAGTTTGGTTTTGTTCTTGCTTTAGCCTTTCTCGAACCTTGTCGAGAACTTGACTGTCTGCGGGAGGGAAATGGCTTGGGATCAGCTCAGTCCAGGGGCTCCACCGAAATGCGACAACATCCAACGCTTGGGGTTCTGGTGAATGTGGCAGCCGATATACCTCAAAGAAAAGGAGTAGAAGAGGGCTTTCAATGTCTTCGTAATGATAAAAAGTGACGTCTAAGATATCTCCCACATCGATAGCGATCCCTAATTCTTCGCTCATTTCCCGCTTGAGAGCTTTTCGTGGATCTTCGATGGCACCCACTTTTCCACCGGGAAATTCCCACATTCCACCTAAGTGTGCTTTTTGTTTTCGTTGCGTGAACAACACACGTTGATTTTCAATTAAGACAGCAGCGACAACGATCATAGTGTGCATCATTTTCCTGTTGGGAGTATCGAGAATGTGAGATAATATGGGTGCAATATAGATGGCAGTTTGCATTATAAGGAGTGATATAGACTCTTTATGATTACTTTGCGAAATGGCGAATAAGAGATGAATGAACGGTTTTCTGCAAGGTGTATCGTATGTGGATGCTTGAAAACAAAGTTGGTTGGAAAAGAGTCGCATCGTCCTTTAGGACCTTTTTGTTCTGAGCGATGCCGTCAGGTTGATTTAGGCCGTTGGTTGGGAGAGGAGTACCGAATTGTGGATACAAGCGAAAGGAATAGGATTGAGTCTGATTTTTCAGAGAGTGCGCTATCTGTTGGTGAGAGTGACGGCACTGCCTAACAAATGATTGAAGGACAACCGGTTGCCTGTATGGGGAGAACAAATGAGAACTCTCTATAAAATTGTGTTGCATGATCATGATTTTGACAAAAGGTGGCTATTTTGCTTGACATAAGGTATGGAAGTGCGAAAAGAAAGAAAATCAATATTGGCATCTTTTTGCAATCTAAAATGCAACCAGACTATTGGTAGAAGTATGCAACGAGGTTGTTTAAGTGGCTAGTCATCCATCTGCTGAAAAAAGAAATCGACAACGAATTAAGCGTACCTTGCATCGTCGTGGAATTCACAGTGCTGTGCGTACATTTGTTAAACGAGTCCGTGTTGCGTTGCGCGGGGTAGATACTGCAGTTGCCCAGGTTGCGCTTAAAGAAGCAATCTCTAAACTTGGTAAAGCAGCAAGTAAGGGGATTATTCACGAAAAAGCTGCATCTCGAACGGTCGCCAGGCTCTCTCGACAAGTTTCTCAGTTAATAAGAGCAGCGGGGAATTCCTCGTAGAGGGAAATGCTATCAGGCCTTCATACCAGTTTGGAAAGCTTGCCAAGGATAATGTGTTATTTTTTTGTCCCCATCGTCTAGTTGGCCTAGGACAACGGCTTTTCACGTCGTTAACGGGGGTTCGAATCCCCCTGGGGACGCTTGGCCTGCAAGGAATTTTAAGCCTAATCACAATAAAAAAAATATATTGAGATAAAGGAGGTCCATGACAGTTTTGCCAAGATAAAGGTTGCATTTTTATTTTGTTGGATGTATTAAAAACAAGAAAGCAAGCATAATCTATTAATAAATGCTTGTATAATGAACATTGACAATAAAACGTCAATCTAACTCAATCTACCTATCTTCGGAGAAAAATTTCATGTCTATGATTACAAAACCAACGGTTCGTTATATATTAGGTGCCTTTTTTCTTAGCTCTGCATCTATGCTCGTAGCTTGTGGTGATAGTAAGGATAGTAAGCCTGCTACCAGCCAAGAAGGTGGGTCTGAAGCTGGATCTAAACAAGAAGGTGGGTCCGATAGTGGGTCTGAAGCTGAAGCTCCTCTTATGGGAGAGTGTGCCAAGCATGAAGACTGCGGTGGTGCGATATGCGACTCGGCTACAAAAAAATGTAAAGTGATTATGTTTGTGTCCAAAAACAAATATAAGGCAACACAAGTGGCTACAGCATGTACTGAAGAACTTAAGGGAGCTGCAGCAGCACTTCAGAATTTCAATTTTGTTCCTGTTGTCTCTAAGTCTGACAAAGATGTGAAGACAATATTTGCGTCGCTCAAAGGACCTGTTGTGCTTCCTGATGCTACAGGGACACAAGTGGCTTCGAGCGCTACAGCTATGCTTTCTGCTGGGACTACTCCTTTGGCGCGTGCTGTTTCGATTGGAGCAGATGGAAAGTCAGTTTCTGAGGTTAGTAACGTAGGAGTTATGACAGGAACTAAGGCAGATGGGACTATGGCAACAGATACAGCGAAAAATTGGACAGATGATAATGCAAAAGTTCAGTATGGGATGGCAAATGCAACTAATGGTGATTGGTTATTCAAGGGCACAATTGTAACTGTATCCTCTCCACAGCTTGTGTATTGTGTTTCGTCCGGAAACATGGGAAATAAAAATTAGTTTTCTGCTCTGCAAGTTGGTGCTTATTCTTCTTTCTAAGAATAAGCACCATTTTATTTTTGTGTTTTAGTAATAAATGAGCGAAGTTTCTTTTCTTCCTGACCGAGTTGATGGATTGCTATTAGTGTTTTGTTTGTAATTTGTTTATAGAGAGAAAAGGAGGGTGGTAGATCAAGCAGCGAGCTTAATGCTATTGGCTCTCCAAAGACAATAATAACATGTTCTCCTTGATGTCTCCAATTTGAGTATATTTGTTTTATAAAATGGTTAGTAAGACCATTGATGAATACAGGAAGAACAGGGACTCTGGCTTCGTAAATAAGCCTGCCTGTGCCATTCTGAGCAGGCAGTAGAGTATAAGGGTCTTCTCCTGTGTTGCGTGTACCTTCTGGATGGATACCAACGAATGTATTCCCACGTCTGAGAAGAGAAGTGAGCTCAGTAAGATTCTGATGGTTAAGTAGAGCTCTTTTTTTGTCTCTGAAAAAAGGGGGATACATCGCAAAAAAGCTCATTGTTCCATTGATTACTAGACCTAGGGGGTGATCGTAAAAAAAAGTAGAACGGACTGGAAAAAGGAGGCGATGACGGAGTCCATGACGTACAAGCAGTGAAGTAATGACATACAAGTCGAAGAAACTTCGGTGATTGCTTACACATAGAAAACTCTGAGAGGAATTTAAGGCTGGAAGTCGTTCAAGGCCGTGGACGTGTCGCAGGTGGCATGTTGCCCAGTTAATCCATCTTGCTCCTAGTGTTCGTTGGGCAAAACGTAGAGTTGTGTCGAGAGGGCCTATCTTTAACGTTTGACGAACGAGCTGAATGTGGAAACGTTCTATCCGACTGAGCGATGAAAAGGAGGACTTGAACACCATATGAATTCTCTACAGAAAAAGTCAGACGAGTCCTAGAGCAGAAAGAGAAAAAAACAAAAAAGTCAGGAAAAAAACTCCCGTCCTGGACGGATTCATGGCAATCTATAGCCATGTCAATATCATCAAATCGGACGGAAGCTCTCCGTCAACTTTTTACTCCTGTCCTTGCAGTGCTCAGCGAAACCCATCGCAGGGGTTTTGATGAGCTCTGCTCTTTTGCCTCTCTCGGAGAGGCTTCGAGTGCAGCCTTGAGGGATATTCAAGGGTTATTGCGTCGCCTGGAATCATCTCTGCATAGTGCTGAAGTGGGAAGAAATAGAAAAGGGCCTCAGGTTAAGGCAAATGTCCGAGGTGAAAGGCCTGATAGAATCTCTGGCAAGGCTCGTGGAGCACATGGCAAATCTCTTAACGCTGTCCCTTTGAGAGATATGATTCTTCCTATTCTACGAGAATCCAAAGTCCCTCTCCGTGTTCGGGAACTAAGCGAACGCGTTCTCAAAGCAGGATACCAAACCCAGAGTAAAAAGTTTGGGAAAGTTCTCTCCTCCTTGCTGGTGACCATGCCAGAAGTAGAAAGAGGGCCTGACGGGGGATATCGTCTCAAGTCATAGGGAACACAACAGACATGGAGCGTTTGTCTGAGGTTCATTCGCTTTGTTTATGTATGGAAAGATCTTGAAATGGCTAGAAAATGTTTCCATGCACAGTGCCTTTCTTACGTAGCTACCTTTCGTTCCGAGATATCTTCTCTGAACGTAAAAGCTTGCTGTCAGCTGTTTTCCTCTGCTTTTTACAGGCAGATGATTCTCAGCTGACGGCAAATAGGAGGAGCTGTATTTATTTACGTTTCTTCCTCCAAGAAAAGAAAAAAGCTCTTTTACATGTCTTTAATAAAAGAAAACGCGAGGAAACTTTTTCAGATACAATAATTGGTTTATTTTTATCTCCAATTAGAATGGTATGCACTGTGGTTCTTCCTGTTTTAGGAAGGTAATATGGAGTATCCAGTCTTGAAATGAGCTTCTATTTTGCTCGTACCTACCGCAGGTGGTAGTTGAAATGATCGACTAAAGGCCCCATACTATCTTTCAGTATACCGATATGCCTTTTCTTTCCCTTCCTTTCGCTCTTCTCCATGGAGAGTAAGTACTTGATGCTCAACTTTTAATTGGACGTCACTTCTGTCATCCCGAACAGCTCGGTCCGTATCGTATAGTTATATTCTCCTTCACAAATTTCTAGAGGGGGAAGTATTCTATCCCTGTATTCTTGCATTGGTTCTTTTTGCGAGAAGAAGTTTTTAAATAGATGAGTGATTTGGTACTGATGTGGATCGATTGCAAGCCTAGTTAAAGTAGTCATAACTTACCCTCCTTACACCACACTGGATATGGCTTCTTTTAAAAAACCATGTATGGGAAGGAAGAATGAAAGGGAAGAAAAGTGATTTTTAATGCTTATCATTTGGTTGTTCGCAGAGGATAAATTTTGGTTGTTTGAAAGAACAATTAATATATTAATCTAATTATTAAATTCGATAAAAGGTTATCTGTTAAAGAAAGCAGATTTTTTTATATCGCAATCTTTTTTTCTTGTCTTAACAATGGAGCGAAGAATGATTCCGGGGAGCATAATAGGTAGAAGGATAGCCTGAAGCAGGAACCTAAGTTCTCTTTTGGAAACCAATGACGTGAGCCTTGAGTGAGACAGAGATGGAGAGTCTCTCTGGAAATCAGAACAGCCCTATATTATCGACTTAAAGTGTGAAACAATGGTTGTCAAAGATTCTTCTAGAGAAGTGAAGACATCGAAATGTATATTAAACAGACCGAGCGAACAAAAGAGCTTTATCATTGGCTTGTGCGAGAAAATCCGGGACGTTGTATAGGTGCTCTTCTTCATACAACCTGTTAGTTCGATAAATGATATAATTTTTTTGATAAATGCTAAATTGTATGGAAAGAAAGAATAACGTTTGCTTGTCTAGATTGAAAAGCTGCATTAATCAGTAAAAGATGGTTCAAGTTGGTTTCTGGAGGGATCGGCCTACGTTCGTCACCGGAGGGACGGGGTTAGTTGGCTCTTGGTTAATTCGTCGACTTCTTGATCTGGGTGCTGGTGTGATCTGCTTAATTCGGGATTGGATCCCTGAGGCGGAGCTTGTTCGCAGTCAGGCGATTCAACATGTAAAAGTTGTGCGAGGTGACGTGCGCGATCAGAACTTACTTGAGCGTCTATTGGGGGAATATGAAATTGATACGGTATTTCATTTGGCAGCTCAGACAGTTGTGCCTGTTGCCAACCGAAATCCTATCTCTACATTTGAGAGCAACATAGCTGGAACTTGGTCTTTGCTTGAGGCGTGTCGGCGTAGCCCTCAAGTGCAGCAGATCATTGTTGCGTCTTCAGATAAAGCCTATGGCGAAGGACATACACTTCCATACACAGAAGATATGCCATTGCGTGGCTCTCATCCGTACGATGTTAGTAAGTCGTGTGCTGATCTAATCGTACAATCTTACACCCAAACGTATCAACTGCCTGTAGTGATCACACGATGTGGTAATTTCTATGGGGGTGGAGATTTAAATTGGAATCGAATTGTCCCAGGCACGATCAGGTCTATTCTTCGATCGCAGGCACCGATCATTCGCTCGAATGGAACATGTGTTCGAGATTACCTTTATGTAGAAGATGGAGCTGCTGCGTATGTTCTTCTGGCAGAAAAACTGGCAGCTCGTAGGGAACTCGTAGGCCATGCTTTTAATTTTTCAAACGATGTAAAAATCACTGTTTTGGAGCTTGTGGAGAAGATCTCAAAACTAATGAATTCAAATTTGGTGCCTTATATTCAAAATACAGCAAGCCATGAGATACAACATCAGTATCTTAGTTCAGCAAAAGCAAGGCGAGAGCTTCAGTGGAACCCTCTATTCACCCTAGGGCAAGGGCTTGAGCGGACTATTGCCTGGTATGCTGATTTCTTAGGGAATAGAGCATGAGCAATCTTAGTCGAAAATACGCTTGTCGTATCTGTGGGGATGAACTGCTTGAGGATGTTCTATCGTTTGGGAGAATGCCGCTAGCGAACTTGTTGCTTACTTATGAAGAGTTAGATAAGCCAGAATTAACATATCCATTGGACCTTGTGCGATGTCCATCTTGTTCTCTAGTTCAAATTACAGAGACGGTAGCTCCTGAAGTGCTTTTTCGTGAATATCTGTACTTTTCATCATTTTCAGATACGATGCTTCGCCACGCATCTGAATTGGTAGAACGCATAATTCACATGAAATCCTTAAGTCACGGTAACCTTGTGGTGGAGATAGCGAGCAACGATGGATACTTGCTTCAGCACTACAAGAAAAGTCAGATCCCTGTACTAGGTATCGAGCCAGCCACGAATGTGGCTAGATTAGCGCGTGAGAAACTGGGAATACCCACGATAACGGAATTTTTTGACACATCGTTAGCTGCCGATCTAGCTGCAAAGGGCCAGAAGGCAGATGTTATCCATATGCATAATGTTTTGGCTCATGTGTCTAACTTGCACAGTGTTGTAGAAGGGGTTCGGCTTTTACTTAAAGAAGACGGCTTGTGTGTTATTGAAGTCCCTTATTTAAAGAAACTAATAGAACAATGTGAATTTGATACGATCTACCACGAGCATCTTTGTTATTTTTCATTGACATCGCTTGTTTATCTTATGAAGTGCCACGAGCTATCGATCGTTGATGTAGAACAAATTCCAATTCACGGTGGCTCATTGCGTTTGTTTGTGAAACATGATGTGGAAGTTTCTATACAAGCGTCCGTTCAGGCTTTGCTGGATGAAGAAATAAGGTGGGGTTTGCTAAAAAAAGAAATTTATTCTGGATTTTCGGATCGCGCGTTGAAATTAAAAATAGAATTTCGAAATTTAATTCAAGACTTAAAGCGAAGGGGTAAGCGGATTGCTGCGTATGGAGCTGCGGCTAAGGGCAGTACTCTATTGAATTATTTTGAAATTGGGAAAGAGTGGATTGATTTTGTTGTTGATCGAAATGTATATAAACAAAATCGCTTTATGCCTGGAGTGCGTATACCGATATTCTCTCTTGCAAAAATTGAAGAACTAATGCCAGAATATATCGTTTTACTTGTGTGGAATTTTTCTGAAGAAGTGCTCCAGCAGCAGGCTTCCTATAGAAGAAGAGGAGGTCATTTTATTTTTCCTATTCCAGAAATCAAGATTGTATAAATGAATCTTTTAATCGTTAAGGAATCAATATGAGATTCATGGTTACGGGTGCTACTGGTTTTATAGGTATCCACATGACTAAGAGGCTTATAAAAGAAGGACATACAGTTTATGTGTTAATGCGTCCAAAGAGCAAGCAAAGGCGAAGATTTAATGATGAAGTAGGGTTGATTCCGCATGTGATTGAAGCTAATTTCTTGGATCGAGAGGCCGTACGTATTGCGTTTAATCGGTGTCAGCCAGAGGTATGTATTCATCTTGCGTGGTGTCCTGTTGCTGGAGGTCATATAAACGGGATCGAAAACATCCAGTATGTCGATGCAACAATGCATCTTGCTGAATGTTTATTTGAAGTAGGTTGCCATCGATTGATTGTTACAGGGACGTGCCTTGAATACGATACTACAGTTGGATATTTAGCAGAGAATACGCCTCTTAAGCCAAATTCATTGTATGCTGCATGTAAACATTCTTTGTTTGAGATGTTGACACAGTGGGCATCTATTCGTGGAGTGAATCTAACTTGGATTCGCCCATTTTATATGTATGGCCCATATGAATCAGAAAATCGACTTGTACCCCATGTTATTTCTAGCCTTCTGCGAGGAGAATTTGTTAAATTAACCGAAGGATATCAAATGCGTGATTACCTTTATATAGATGATGTAGTTTCAGCGATTTACACAGTCATCGCCCATCGCATACAAGGACCTATTAATGTTGGTTCGGGAGAACCAGTTACAGTAAGGCAGATAGTTGATATCTTGGCAAGGTCTTTTCATGGATCAAAATTAATTAAATATGGTGTAAAAAATAAAAGCAAAGAAACAGAAGAGCCTCTATTTATTTGTGCTAATATTGATAAATTAAGAAACCAAACAAATTGGAAGTCTCGGTTTGGTTTAGAAGAAGGACTAAAGGCTACCATTGAATGGTGGCAGAAAGCTGCGATATGAGTATATCCTTTTACAAGGAGTGTAATGGTGAAGAGGAGCAGCCTTTAGTTACAATATGTGTTCCCACAATTGGTCGGCTTGCATACTTGCCTGAAACAATTAAATCAATCCAAGAGCAAACATATCAAAACTATGAAGTGCTTATACTCGACAATGCGAGTCTGATGGATGCTGTTAAATTATTTGAGAATTATGTTGATGTAGATAAACGTGTCCGCATTGTTAGATCAGAAATTAGATTGCCTATGTTTGCTAATTTTAATAAAGGATTAAAAGAAGCAAGAGGAAAATATATTTCTTATTTTCATGATGATGACATTTATTTACCACTTTATCTTGAATCTTTAGTCCGTTTTCTTGAAAATAATTCAAGTGTTGGTTTAGTTAATAGCAATTTTGAGTGGATCAAGAAAGATGGAGAAATTATACGCTCATGTCGTCCAAAAACATGTATTTTGTCTGGTCGGCGTTTCATTGGGGAGACGATCCTGACAGGGACAGATGTGTTTAGTACCCCTGGGTATCTCTATCGACGTGCAGCGTTAATGGAAGTGGAAGGATTCGATGAAAGCATTCCACCTGAGGGGGGTGACCGAATCATATTGATGAGGATAGCTGAAAATTGGAATGTAGGCTTTGTTTCGGATTTACTTTGGAAGTATCGAGGGCATTCGATGCAAACCTCACAACTTATAACAAAAGTGTCAGCTATAGTGTCGTATGATAAATTATGTGATCAATATCTTAAAGGTCTTAAAAAGCGGTGGCCGGCTGAACGTAAATTCGTTCAAAAGTTGTGTTGGATCTGGATGGTGAATCGATTAATAAGAATTCTTTATGCATGGAGTATATCGGAGACGCTAGATGAGATGGAAATTTGTCTTAAGCAGTTGCAAAATGTTGGGGTGCCAAATCTAATCCTGAATAGGTTGCGTGGAGAGGCTTGGCTTTATATTCGAGATTCTTTTCTTTTGTCATATGCATTTTTGATTTTAAAGAAAATAGTTAGAAGTTACTGGGTGGATACGCTCTTAAAGAAAAATTTGTTAAAAGAAAAGCATAGATAGTTATAGTTTTGTTGATGTAAATTTTATCTGTTATAGAGAAGAACTTTCTGTGAGATGAAATATGCAAAAAGTTGTTATTCTTGCTGGGGGATTAGGTACACGGCTTGCTGAAGAAACACAAACCAAACCAAAGCCAATGGTAGAAGTTGGTGAACGTCCACTTTTGTGGCATATCATGAAATATTTTTCTCATTATGGTTTCAATGAATTTTTTGTTGCTCTTGGTTACAAAGGGGAGATTATTAAGAGGTTTTTTGCTGAATACCATTGGCTTTCAAGTGATTATATTAAGATTGATTTGACTGCAAAAGTAGTGCAGCCATATGCTGAGGTATGTGAAAAATGGCGTGTTCACTTAATTGATACGGGAATTGCTGCCATGACAGGGGGTCGACTTAAAAGGCTCCTACCATGGATAAAAGAGAGGACTTTCTTGCTAACGTATGGTGATGCTGTCAGTAATGTTAACTTGAATCAACTACTTAAGTTCCACCGTTCACATGGAAAACTTGCAACTGTAACGGCAGTACGACCTCCATCTCGATTTGGTGGACTTACAATCGATGATGGAAAAGTAGTTAATTTTACAGAAAAACCACAAATTGGTGAGGGATGGATTAATGGGGGGTTTATGGTGTTGGAGCCTGATGTCGTCAAGTATTTAGATAGCGACTCTGCAATTCTTGAAATTGATTGTTTAGAGCGTCTTGCAGCTGAAGGGCAGCTAATGGCTTATTGTCATCATGATTTTTGGCAATGTGTAGATACATTACGTGATCTGAAGATACTTCAAAAAATGTGGAATGCAGGCTCTCCATCATGGAAAGTCTGGGAGTAGCTAAGTTATGTAAACTACATGAGCTACAATCAACACTATGTATTAAAATGAGCGGGAGAAGGGATTCGAACCCTCGACGTCCACCTTGGCAAGGTGGCACTCTACCGCTGAGTTACTCCCGCAGTAGACATTCAGTTATTATTCATGATAAGGTCAATGTGTCAACGGCCTCTTGAACAAAAAAATGAAGATAACATCTGATCAATTATTAGTTTCAATAGACTGCAAAAAAAAGATCCAATTGGGATGAACAGTACTAAGGTGCTGCGATGCTATGCGACTTGGCACTTTACTGGCTCCTGATTTAAAACAGATTCTTAAAGAAGATCCTGAGGAAGTCCGTGTATTGCTTGAGGAGATTCATGCGGAGGATTTAGCGGATCTGATCGCTGAATTGGATCCCCATGAAGCTGCTGCCCTTTTGTCTCGTATGAAAGTAGAAGATGCGGCTTCTATTTTTACTTGTCTTGAAGGGTATGAGCAGGAAGGCCTTGTTCCGCATATGCAACCTGAATTTGTGGCTCATATCGCGAGTGAGATGGCTTCCGATGTGCGGGCAGATCTGTTTCGTGTGTTGCCAGAGGAGATCGGGGATCAGCTTCTGCGGACGCTAGAGTGTGTAGATCCGGAGGCTGCAGAGGATGTTCGGATCATTGAAAAATGGCCTGAAACAAGTGCAGGTCATTTGATGACGACGAGTTATCTCTCGGCATCACCTGCGGCTAAAGTAGAAGACGTGGTGGCTGCCATTCGAGCGCACAGCAAAGAGGGAGAAGAACCCCCCTTTCACATTTATATGGTGGATGAAGAGCATCATCTTCAGGGGAGCGCTTCAGTCTGCGCGGTCTTGCTCGCTTCGCCTGAACAGCCCTTTTCTTCTGTGCTGAGCGCGCATATGATGAGCGTTCCGCCCGAGATGGATCAGGAAGATGTGGCGCGACAGATGGCGCGTTATGACCTCAATATCATGCCTGTTGTGGATGAGCGGGGTGTTCTCTTAGGCGTGATCACGGTTGACGATATCATCGACGTGCTAACGCAGGAGCAGACAGAAGATGTACAAAAAATAGGGGGTGTTGAGCCACTTGAAGTGCCTTATTTTCACACCACCTTCTGGCAGTTTATTCGTAAACGGGCAGTTTGGCTTATCGTTCTCTTTTGTGAAGAGTTTTTTACACAGACGGCTTTACGTTATTACGACCCTATCTTTGAAGCGATCAAAGGCGCTTCCTACTACATTCCTCTGCTCATCTCAGCAGGTGGAAACTCTGGCTCTCAATCAGCAACGCTGGTTATCCGTGGTCTTTCAGTAGGTGAAATCGGATGGAAAGATTGGTGGCGTATCTTCTTGAGAGAGACGGCAATGGGGGTTGTGCTTGGGACTATCTTGGGTATGCTCGGGTTTGTGCGCGTGTTGATGTACAAAGACCAGCACGTCCCCTTTGCCTTGACAATTGGATTATCTTTGGTGGGAATCGTGGCAACAGGATGTACAGTGGGCTCGATGCTTCCTATGGTCTTGAGGCGCCTTGGATTCGACCCAGCGATGAGCTCAACCCCTTTTATTGCTAGCCTTGTCGATGTATTGGGGATTATCGTATTCGCTCAAGTTGCTAATTGGATCATGACAGAGGTTATTATGGGGGTTCCTTAAAAAGGACCGATATGGTAAAATCCAACTCCTTTTCTATTCCTTTCCTGCCGGTTTGCTTTCCAGTCCAAAGAGGAGAAATATGTTGAAACTAGGCGTATTGCTCTCTGGAAGAGGGACCAATCTCCAGGCAATTGTGGATGCTATTGAGGCGGGCCGACTGAATGCTAAGATCTGTACTGTGATCTCCAATGTAGCTGGTGTCCATGGGCTTGAGCGTGCCAGAGAAGCAGGTATTCTGCATAAAGTTATCGATCATCGGGCTTATCCTGATCGCCAAGCATTTGAAGAAGCACTCCTGAAAGTACTCCGCCGCGAGCAGGTAGAATATGTTGTGCTCGCTGGTTTTATGCGCATCCTCACCCCGTTCTTTTTGGAAGCCTTTTCCATGCGTATTATCAACATCCACCCCTCTCTCTTGCCAGCTTTTCCTGGGATCGATGCACAAGCGGCTGCATTTCGCTATGGGGTTCGGATCAGTGGGTGTACTGTCCATTTCGTCGATCAATCATGCGATGGGGGCCCCATTATTGCTCAGGTTGCCGTTCCTGTTCTTTCGGATGATTCCGAAGAAACCCTTGCTGCGCGGATTCTAGCTGCTGAGCATCAACTCCTTCCTCAAGTGCTTCAGTGGATTGCTGAGGGGCGTGTTCGCATAGAAAATGCTTTCCAGTCTGAAAAGCAGCGACCTCGGGTTCTGATTTCTCCCTCCTGAACGTAACAAGAGGGAATATGGGTCCAAGTCATGATCTTTCTGGTTTTTTTCCAGTCGCAAGTGCATGGGTGTGCCAGACTAAACGCGTGAGCAGCAAGAGAAAAAAGAATGTGAGGTTTAAGGATAGGGATGATGAAAAAGCATTATGACGTGGTGCTTTTGGGAGGCGGCTTAGGCGTTTTCGTGGCAGCTGCATTACTTGCTCGTCGCTCATGGCGTGTTCTTGTGATCGGGCACGATTTTGTGAAGCCCACGTACGCTTATGAAAAAATGGACCTGATGCGGCGTGCTTCCACATTTCTCGGTTATGTGTCTCCCTTATGGTCTCGGTTTCTGGGAGAACTTGCCCAATCCCAGTCTTTTAAAAGAAGACTCAAATGGGCGCATCCACATTTTCAATGGTGTGCTCCTGATCTTAGGTTGGATGTGGATCCGGATGACCCTCTGTTTCGATCGGAAGTAGAGCATCTATTTCCAGAGGTTCTTGCTGCTCTTGACTTTCGGTTCAGCGAGATACTTCGATTGAATGAAATCTGTGACCCAGCCTTGGAACAGGAAATTTTATGGCCCCCCTCTCATTTATGGGACAAATGGAAAATCAATCGAGCTGCTCGATCTCTTCCTTCTCTTTTGCAGCCCTTTTCTCTCGATTCCGTATGGCATTTCCCTTCGCATCATCCTCTCCATGCATTCCTTTCGATGCCGGTTCAGTTTGCTACATATGCTGCTTGCTATCAGAATGATTTCCCAGCCTTGCGGCTTTATGGTGCGTGGATGAAGGGGGTCGGAGCTCTTCCTTGTGGAGAGGAAGAACGTATTGCGTTTCTGTGTGAACGGATTCAAGGATACGGGGGGGATGTGCAGTTGGGCGATCGGGTGTCCACTATCCTCCATGAACGGGGTCGCGTGACAGGAATCACCGTGGAAGGGGAGGAGGAAGTGATCCATACGCATTTCCTTCTCACAAGTTTATGTGGACGTGATCTTTTCGAACTAGGTGAGCCGGATACATTGTCAGCTCTTCCTGTAAGATCCTTGCCGTTGGCCACAATGAATCCGACTCGATGGAAATTTGTGGTTTCGATGTGGGTGCACTCTGCGGCACTCCCGCCTGCGATGGCTCCCGAGCTATTCCTCGTCTCGAGAGGGTCTCACGAAAGAGGGGAAGCCGAAGGGTTCTTTGATGGGGTTCACTTGCAAGTAGAGCCTCTTCGGAGCTCTCGAGAAAACGTATCCCTTCTTGTGGCTGAAGTGTTGCTCACCTCTCTCGATTGCCTGCCTAAAGCACGTGAAGCTGTGATGGCAGTAGTCGAGTCTTTTATCCCCTTCCTGGAAATGCATTACCTCGTGGTGGATTCTCCTCACGATGGGCGCCCTCTATGGGACTATCGAAGTGGAGAGCGCAAGCGGGTAGAGCGTGTATCTTTTCTCCAAGAAGGGGCTTGCAAAGGGGCAGAATCGATGTCTCCCCAATGGGTTATCGACTCTGCACCCTGGTTTTATTCATTGGGGGCAGACCCGATCCAGACGCCCCTCGAGGGGGCGTTTCTCGTAGGTCCTAGTGTTTTCCCAGCATTGGGGCAAGAAGGTGAGCTTCTGGCAGCCTGGAGCACTGCGCGCTTGATTGCTCGCCTCGACCATCAGCGTGCGAAAATGCAGTGGAGCATGCGAACGCGGATAGAAGTGTAGTCTGAATGGTGGCTAGTCCTCAAGCAGTGCATGGCAGCGGTTAAGCCCTTGCTCTTGAATATCTTTAGGACTTTTTCTCTGTTGAATTCCTCTTCGGCAATATCCCCTTCAAAACTGCAACTTCGGATGAATATCTCGAGGCCTTCATTAGTTACAGGGGGGGTAAAGCCGGATTGATGAGGGGCAAAGCGAGGAGCATCTCTTCAAAGATCGCTTCGCTAAGATAAGTGGTTTTAAATGCGAGCAAGTTTTTAATCATATGACTTGCTTTTCCGCTTCATGCCACTTCTAAAATATTCTAAAGAATGGCTTATGTTTGATGCGATTGCACAGGGTTTTAAACAGGCCAAAAATAAGCTTGCAGGGCTTACTGAGCTTACTGAGCAGAATATTGAGACAGCGCTGCAGGAGGTCCGTACCTCCTTGCTTGAAGCAGATGTAGAGCTTGGGGTTGTTAAGGCTTTCCTCCATCGGGTTAAGGAAGAGGCAGTGGGGGAGATCGTCCGCATCCGAGGACGGGGGACGGGAGGTCAATTGTTGCGGGTGACCGCGGGGGATCGGTTTATTAAATATTGCTATGATGAATTAGTGGCCTTGATGTCTTCGGAAGGTCCTCCCCTTCGTTTTGCAGAGCGGGGTAGACCGACGGGGATTATGATGGTTGGGCTTCAAGGGGCAGGGAAGACGACGACCTGTGCAAAGCTGGCACGCTATCTCAAAAAGCAGGGGAAGGAGGTATTGCTGGTCGCAGCTGATCTTCAGCGCCCTGCGGCAATTGAGCAGCTTCAAATTTTAGGAGCTCAAATTCAGGTCCATGTCTTTTCTGATCCCAAGTTGACCCCTGTCGAGGTCGGTCGGGCTGGCCTTGAGGATGCAATTCGGCGCAAGGTAGACATTGTAATTTACGATACGGCAGGTCGACTTGCTATTGATGAGCCTCTTATGCAAGAGCTTGCCTCGCTCTATTCCCTTACGCAGCCAGAGAATGTGTTTTTGGTCGTTAGTGCGATGGTCGGTCAGGACTCTGTCAAAGTATCTAAAGGATTTCATGAAAGGCTGCAGCTTACGGGGGTGATTCTCACTCAGCTCGATGGAGATGCGAGGGGTGGGGCAGCTGTTAGTGTTAAGGAAGTAACAGGAGCTCCGATCCGTTTTGTTGGGGTAGGGGAATCTGTGGATAGGCTTGAGGAGTTTCGACCGGACGGGATTGCGAGTCGCATTCTCGGGATGGGAGATATCGTAGGTCTTATTAAGGATTTTGAAGAGGTTGTGGACCAAAAGAAAGCGGCTCGGGATGCGATGCACATGCTTCAAGGCCACTTCACATTGGATGATTTCCTACAGCAGATTCAGGTGATCCAGAGGATGGGTCCGCTTCAGGAGGTCATTGGAAAAATTCCTGGCCTCAGCGACATAATCCCTGGAAATGCGAAACTGGATGATCGCGAACTGAATCGGGTCCAAGTGATGATTCAGAGCTTCACTCTTTTTGAGAAGCAAGATCCGTATGTTCTCATCCGTGAGCCTACTCGCGTCCAACGAATTGCAAAGGGATCGGGACATTCCGAGGAGGCTGTTCAGGAATTTGTGCAACAGTTTCTTGTGATGCGTCAGATGATGGCGGGTTTTATGCGGCAAACAGGGCTTTTCAATAAACTGCCTGGATTTAAGCAGCTGTCTATGGTGAGAAACTTAAAAAAGCAGATCGCTCAAGGGCTAGAAGGGGGTGGGCCTTTAGCGGGGATAGGGTCCCCCTTTGGTGGTGGGGGATTGCCGTGGATGGGGGGGGGAGGTGGAGGGCTCCCTTTTGGGAACATGAGTTCTCAAGAAAGCCTCACCAAAGTTAAATCTCTCTCTTCAGCAGAAAAAAATGCGCGCAAGGCGAAGCGCAAGCGTGAAAAAGAGGCGAGGCGGAAAGGGAGAAGATGAAAAAAAACAACGTTCTTTCAGGTGTGTCTAGAAAAGGGATGCAGGATAGGATCCGAGGCGAATGGACCCTTGGGGTCACACGTGGGCTCCTTTGTACACTAATTCTCCTGGTGGCCGATGTTTTTTTTGTGGGGTGTATCAGCAAATCGAGAAAGCTCTCGGAAGACGAGAAAAAGGTGCTCGAGTCGTATGTGGTGCCCTCTTTACCTCAAGAGGGTGGAAGTCATCCGATCAAGATTGACTTTGCGAATCATCAAGTGGAGCTCATAGGCTATCGTTTTGACCCTGAAGTGGCTCGAACGGGGGAGCGGGTCAAGTTGACTTATTACTGGAAAGTGAATACGAAAGTAGGTAAAAAATGGCTCCTTTTTACACACGTTTTGAATGGTAAAGGTGTCCAGACAGATAACCTGGATTGGGTAGGGTCTTTGCGTGAGCCGAATCGTTATGGTCAACGGTTTGGGCCTGAAGTTTGGGAACCTGGAAAAGTCTACGTGGATGAACAGACATATATGATTCCGGAGGATTGGGAGGGAAACACGCTGACAGTGGTGGTCGGTTTGTGGAGGGGTGAAGAACGTCTCAAAGTGATCGCTGGTCCGAATGATGGCGATAACCGAGGTATTGTAGGGACTATTAAAGTTGAAAAACCGGGTAGTCCTTCCTTGAAAGATGGGTTTGCTATCAACCAGGTGCCTATTTTAGAAGTACCGCGTATTGCGGAAGGGGAATCCATTGTGGTGGATGGGCAGGCAAATGAGCCTGCTTGGGCTTCTGCCGCTACTATTGCTGCCTTTGTCGATGTGGGGACAGGGGCTCCCGATGCCAGTAGTCCTGTTCAGGGATCTGCGAAGTTAGCATGGGATGATGGTTATCTTTATGTTTTGATAGATATCCAAGCAGATCGAGTCCAGGATGGATTTACCTCTCCCGCTCAACAGCAGGGGCTTTGGACAGTGACAGGGCAACCTAAGCTCTGGCTCAAAGATACAGCAGAAATCCTGATTGCCCCTCGTGAAGGGGATGGCAATCAGGATTATTATGAGATTCAGATCAATCCCCATAACCGAGTCTTCCGGACCTACTACGAGAACTACAATACTCCTAAAACAGATCCCGACGGACCTTTTGGTCATGAAGATTGGTCTCTGATCATGCGCAGCCAAGTCGGAGTCCGTGAGGGGAAAGGGTTGTTGGGCACTGGGAAAAAGGGATATGCAGTAGAAGCCGCAATCGCCTGGTCTTCCTTCCATAAGGCCTCTAGGGTGCCACCCAATGAAGGAGAGATCTGGCGGGTGAATCTATACGCGATGAAAAACAACGGAGGGATGGCCTGGTCTCCGATTTTAGGACAGGGGAATTTTCATAAGGTGTCCCGATTTGGTAAGGTGCGTTGGGTAGCCTCTCGGAAGAACAACATTTAGTCAGAGGAATCGAGACAGTTGACTTGATGATCGAGTAGGTGATAGCGCCACCCGCTTTCTGGACAGATCATGATCCCGTTCTGATCGGGGGGAGGGAGGGGGGAACCATGTTGGCTGACCCATCCTTTTTGTCTCGCAGGAATTCCTACCATCAAAGCGTAGGCGGGGACAATGCTGCGGGTAAGGACTGCCCCTGCTCCAATGGTCGCATAGGGTCCTATAGTACTGCCGCATAGGATAGTTGCATTGGCTCCGATGGTTGCCCCTCGCCGCACTAATGTAGGTTCATAGAACTCCTGTGGATACTTGGCTCGCGGGTAAAGTACGTTGGTGAAGACACAGCAGGGGCCACAGAATACGTCTTCTTCTAGGATGACACCCTCATAGATAGAGACATGGTTTTGAATTTTAACACGGTGCCCCACTTCAACACCTTTCCCAATAAACACATCCTGCCCAAGAGTGCAGTCCTGCCCAATTTTGGCTCCAGCCATGATGTGGCAAAAATGCCATATCTTTGTGCCCGCTCCGACATAGCAAGAGGGATCAAGATAGGCGCTCTCATGGGCGAAATAAGAAGAAGAGTTCATCTCATCTGAAAGTGGAGGGTGAGAGCTGTATTCAGAAGCCCTTTTGTTTTAAGAAGGGATGTGTAGGTGAATGGTTTGAGTGGAGAGGGGCATGCCTTAATCGGTAGGCTAGTTCAATGGAAGGGCGGCTCTGTTGGAGTGAAAGCCCTTCTCCCTTGAGAATCGCTTGATACGCTTGCAGGTGAAGATGCTCGAATCCGGTGGAAACGTCTATGATTTCTTCTCCATCCAAAATTAGGGAGCGGAGGGGTCGCGCTGAGGGGGGAGTACCCGTTTGTTCTACGTCTTCTTTGGCAATCGAAAGAAACCAGTGAACGTGTGCGGACTTAAGTTCAAGAAATCCTGCGACTCGGTTTTTATCCAGATGATGGACTTGATAGGTCTCTACATCGCCAAAAAGCCAAAGCAAGATATCAAAGATATGGATCCCGATATTGGTCAGGAGCCCTCCTGATTTTTCCTCTGATCCTTTCCAAGAAATATGGTACCACCGCCCTCGCGGTGTGATGTAGGTGAGGAGTACTTCATGCTTTTGAGGTGGTTTTTCTGCACGTGTTATTTTGTGGATCTTTTGAAGCTGAGGATGATACCGTAGCTGCAGGATAGGATAGATCTGTTTTTCTGTCTCTTCCTCCAGACGTTCCAAGGAATCTAGATTTGATGGATTGATGACGATAGGTTTTTCACAAATAACATCTGCTTGTAAACGTAATCCAAGGCGACAATGCGCGTCGTGCAAGTAATTTGGGGAGCAGACGCTCACATAATGGGCGCCCTCGGATGGATTGCGCTGTCGTAATTTTTCAAGGTGTCGATCGAGTCGCTCCGTTTCAGTAAAAAAATGAACATCAAAATCATACTGATCCAGAATCCCTACCGAATCTTTCGGATCTGCAGCAGCGATCACACGATGTCCGCTCTTTCGGATCGCCTCTAAATGGCGGGCAGCCACATGACCTGCTACACCTAGCAACACGAAATTTTTGATCATAGAAATATCATAATGGTATTTAATGCTTTGATTGAATTTAATTAGAGATTAATTTTTATACTTTATAAAATAAAAATGTTTGGTGTGTGGCATCCTTTTTTTGGGGGGTGGATTTGAAGTATTTTAGTTTTGGATAAGATGAATGAGTCAACATTTTTTTTCTTTCTTTCAACAAGTTCCTTTCCTTAAGGAAACAAAGATTGATGCTAAGAAGGTATGGATTGTTTTGGCTTCCGTCATTATGATGAGCAGCTTGGTGGTTTTTATTTCTAGGTTTATTCCAAAGAAGTATCAATCAATAGCGATGGTGGAATTTGATCCAAATCCTGCCCCGTTGATGTACAATAAAGAATATCCCGTATTTCTTAATTTTTTTGATAATCAAGAATACTACCAAACACAATATAAAATCATTACATCTGACAGAGTGTTAAGTCGTGTTGTACGGGAGCTTGATTTGGAGAACGATCCTGTTTTTATGTCTTCTTTTGGTAATAAAACGGGAATTTCTCTTGCCGATATGATGGATGCGCTCCGCCATCAAGTTTTTGTTGAGCCGATCAGAAATAGCCGTCTTGTTTTGGTAAAAGTGGAAAATGCTGATCCTAAGCGTGCCGCTTATTTGTGTAATGCTGTGGTGCAAGCGTATGTGAAACAAAATCTAGAGAAGTCGATTAATGCTACGGCGGATGCTTCTTTGTGGCTCGGAGAGCAAGTCGATCGAGTGAAGAGAGTATTAGAGGAGGATGAGCGATCCATTTATCTTTTTAAAGAAAAAAACAAGCTTCCAAGCACTTCTATCAATGAGGCCTCTAATGTATTCCGGCTAGAGCTGCAGGCCTATGAGGAAGCCCTGACCAAAACCAGGACCCGCAAGCAAGAACTCTTGGCCCATCAAGCGGAGCTTGCTAAACTCTCTTCTGAAGATCCCAATTTGATTATTACATCTGGATTTCTTAATAATCCTTTTTTGCAAACACTTCGTTCTGAATACATGCATGCTCTCAAAGAGCGCAGTGAGATGGTAGCTGAAGGAAAGGGTGAAAATTATCCTGCTGTTTGGAAAGTGAATGAAAAAATAGCACAATGCCGGGCTACTTTACTTGCGGAAGTCAAAAATATCCAGATGGTCATTGAAAAGGATTTACAAATCCTAGAGCGTCAGGAACAAGGGGAGTTGAGGCTTTATGAGGATGCTCGAAAGCGTGCAGTCGAGCTCAGTGTTAAAGAAATTGAGTACAATCGTCTCGAGCGTTCCAGAAAGCAGAATGAAAGTCTCTATACTTTACTCATGGAGCGTATGAAGCAGGCTGATCTTGAGCGTATGATGAATGTTAATAACATTCGGATTGTAGATAATGCCTCGGAGTCTAAAAAGCCCATCTCCCCTAGAGTGGGTGTTAATGCGGTCGTAGGAGCTGTGATAGGATTGATTTTAGGAGTTAGTGTCATTGTACTCCAACAGACACTCGATAATACCATTAAGACACCGGAGGATGTGGAAGAGAAACTAAAAGCTTCTTATTTAGGTTCTTTTCCTCATGTTCGGGAAGCCACAAAGATTCATTCGTATTTTCAGGATAAAAAATTAAGAAAGCGGACAAATGCACAAATTCAAGAAGATGCAGAAGAGTTATCTCTCATAGCACACCGTTATCCACTTGGTGGCATTGCAGAAGCGGCTCGAATCATAAGAACGAATTTGATGTTTGTGAATCCAGATAATCCATGTCGTTCCTTTTTGGTATCGAGCTCGATGTCGGGGGAGGGGAAAACCACAACTGCATGTACAATGGCAATTGCTATTGCTCAGGCAGGACATCGAGTGTGCATTGTGGATGGTGACTTAAGAAAGCCTCGCTTGGCTGCTATCTTTAATCGCCAAGGGGATGTTGGATTGACTAATTTATTGATTGGGAATGTTACTTTTGAGGATGTGAGCAAGCCTACAGAAGTGGAAGGGCTTTGGAGCATTCCTTCAGGCCCTATCCCACCGAATCCGGGAGATATCGTCCATTCGGAAAAAGTTAATGCCTTCTTAGAACAGGTAAAAAAGAGCTTTGATTTTGTTTTGATTGATAGTCCGCCGCTTGTTGCTGTGACAGATGGAGCCCTTATGGCTACAAAAGTAGATGGTGTTATTTTTGTTATCCGTTCTGGGAAAACAACCTACCAGGTAGCTCGTCGTGGTTTGCGAGCTCTGTCTGATGTGAGCGTTAAGGTGGTGGGGGTTGTTCTCAACGCGGTTAATAGCCGCGAAAGAGGATATTATCATTATTACAACTATTATTCATCTGAACTGGATTCAAGAAGGCAAGATAAGCATGAGTCTATTCCTGTCTCTGTTGCCTGAAGAAGACAAGAAAAATGGTGAACGTTTAGTGCGTTAGAATTTCAGTGGTTAGAAATGCTTTTTCTGATTCGATCAGAGTGTTCCACTTACTCTCATTGGGTTGAAGTTGTTCTAGTTCCAGAAAGGCATTAAGGGCTTCATGATGTAGGCCTAAAGCAGAAGCGAGCGAAGCGAGTTGAGAGAGGATAGTAGGGTTGTGTGGTATGCATTCTTTCCCCTGCCGGTAGGTTGCTAATGCTTGATAGGAATTGTTCTGTTTGATATAGGCGGCAGCAACAAATAGAACTGCATTTTGGCGTGAGTATAAGGAATCAGATGTGAGAGCACAGGATATCGTCATAATAGTGCTTAAACTTTTTAAGAGCAGTTCCTGTTCCTGTTCTCGTTCTGCAATGTGTGCCGCTTCTGTTAAACAAATAAGTGAGTCTTTTTGTTGGGCAGCTAATCGTAGAAGGGACTCAATGGCGGATGCCCCTTCATGCGCTATTATTTTTACTTCTGTTTCTAGAATAAGTCCGTGGCAGGTATATGACTCTAGCTGTTGTAGCTTCTTGACGAGCGCAAGGGCTTGTTGAATACAAGATTGTTGTTCTTTGCACCAAGGAGAGAGGGATGGATGTCGAAGATCAAAAAGGATATTTTGTATTTTTTTTGTAAATATCTGAGCTATGTGGGAATCATATTCAGGTATCAGGTAGTCGAGTTGAGATGCGGTAGAAGGTAAGTAGGCTTGGAGTTTATCTGTCAATTGTAAAAGAAATGGAAAATGGACTGTAGAGACAGCAGGAATCATTTCTAAAGCGTCTTGATAGGAAGCAATCAGAAGCGGAACCCTTTGAAGTACAAGGGGAGAAATGCTGCTATCCTGTGAAAGCGCAAGACGGTATTCAAACCGCGATTGGCGACGATTTCGTTTTTCTAGTTCCCTAGCGATGATTGCATGGATCTGTCCATGGTGGGGTTGCCGTTCAAGCGTTCGGTTGGCCCAAGGAAGAGGGCTCTCGTCATGTGTAAAAGAGGCTCGTATTGCCCCCAGGGAAGGAAGGTAGGGGTCAGCGGGATGCCTGAGCATCGCGCTGCGCATAAACGAATGAAATGTAGCTTGATCAAATGGGGTGTGAAGGATTATTTCATAGGCGTGCTGTCGGTCCCAAAAAAGATCTTTGCCGATTGTTTGATAAGCGAGCCTTAGGAGCCCTAGTCCCATCACACAAACGGCGCCCATTTTAATGCGATGGTAAAATAGGCGAGGGACTGTTTGATTGATTTGATCTTTATCTAAGGTACCCACGACGCATCCCATGCATGTTGAGAGTGCGATACCAATGGCGGGCACCTCCATATTGAAGTCCACGAGGTTGTGAAGCGCTGTGGTGAGCAAAGCTCCCCAAGGGCCTAAGGTTTCCAATGAGTTTTTGGATGTGCGGACGGGGTAAAGCGCGTAGGTAAAAAGAAGGATTGCGAGGATAGATACAAGCCATCCCCATTCCGTTGCCCATTGAGCTATCCAATTTTCAGGGTGAGTGAAGCTGATGGACGGATGAACTGGAAGGTGAAATGGGAAAACTGTTTCAAAGGCACCACGTCCCATTCCAAAGAAAGGGAATAAAGAAGTAGCTTTAATGGCATACAGTGTTAAAGTGAGCTTAGAGATATCGGAATCGATCAGCTCAGACCACGCTTCCTCTTGGGAGGCGAGCACTCCCAAAGAAAAACTTGTAATTGTTAGCAGTAATCCGATAGCCCATAGTCGATGTCTTTTTTTTGTTAAAAATGGGATCTTTTTGCTCCGAACCAAAATGCATGACAATCCGGCAATCATGGCTAATATGCCCCCCCGGGAAGCAACCCATAACTGCATAGAGAAAAAAGAAAAAAACAATGGGATGGTAACAAATAAATATTCTTTTTGGAGAATTCTGCCGAATAAAATACAAATGCCTATATTAATGTAACCAGCAAGATGATTTGAATTGAGGAGCGGTCCCGTATGGCGGCCTACCGAGCCTGCGCGAGGTTGATAAATCCCAAAGACTTTGTCAGTGCCTATCCATGCATGTACTAAAGAGCATAAAATGATACATGCAACTGATAAAATCAGAATCCATTGAAGTATTTTTTGGTCTTTCTTATGTTGACCTAATTGAAAACATATTAAAAAAGTAGTCAGGTATATAAACCCTCGCAATGCTTGTACCCGAGTCTCATATGGACTCAGAGAGAGAGGGGATACAAGGGGACCCGCCTCATGAAGCGGAGTGAGGGAATTTTCCCAGATTCTCGCATTAATTGGGGCAAGGAAATGGATCCAAGAAATAGGTAGGGGAATGATTTGGATACAAGTGAAGACTGTCAAACCCAGACTGACGGTTACAATTATTTTCCCTCTTTGATTGAGAAAAAATGGATGGTTCCAGGAGGCGAAGAACAGAATGCCTATCGCAAGCAATGAAAAAAAACACAAAGTAAGTGTGTGGAGAGAACCAATAGCAAGGGAAGAGCCAATTATTAAAATAGTTAAGAGCCAATGAAGAGGCTTTCGATTTTGTAGAAAGAAAAGGGGCATATATCGCATGAGCTATTGCTTTTTCCATACGCGAAACGGTTTACTGTCTTCCACTCGGAGCAAACTGCGGACTTCATCTGGTCCTTTCCCGAGTTTTGCCTCTCCCCATAGGGATAGAACAACAGCATTCCATAAGATCTGAGGGTTGTGCTGAACCCATGTGCGCCATCTCCCTCCTCCTAAAGTTTTTGTGGAAAGAAGACCAAGCCTTTCGATTCTCTTTTCTGTGAACAATTCGTCGCAGCAAGGAGCGAGCCAGGTACGCAGCCATTGCTCTACAGGTACTCCCCAACCTTGTTTGGGGCGGCTAGCGAGCTCTGTTCCAAACCATTTTGCATGGAGTGCGCGAAGCACTTCCTTCCCTCGCTTACCAAGGGTAAATGAAGCAGGAAGCCCTAGCCCTGCTTCTACGAGAGAGTGATCGAGAAAAGGGACCCGCACCTCGAGAGAACAAGCCATGCTAGCGCGATCCATTTTGGTCAGCATGTCATTGGGAAGCATATTGGACAGATCGCAGAAGAGCGTGCGATAAAGCTGCTCTCCTTTTGCTTGATGAAATCGCTCTAAAGCCTTCGCTTCAAAAAAGGAGGCGGAACTTGTGTCTCGGAGGAGAGGGGCTGTCACTTCAAGAGAGGCGATCTGTGTTAAATACACGTAGGTGAGCGCATCGTCTTCTTCAAGGCCGCGAGCGATACGGTGAGTCTTTCGCAAAAGCTCACTCCACCGAGATGTTCGATCTATCCGTCGAGGAAAAGCATTGAGGACTTTCTTAAGTACCTTTCGAACGTAAGGAAAAGTAGCAAGGGCATCCCGCACTGGAATAATGCGGTGCTTAGCGTAGCCTGCAAATATTTCATCTCCTCCATCCCCTCCGAGCGCAACCTTATAGTTTTCTGATATTTTTTTGCATAAAATCCATGCTGCTATACTTGATGAATCTCCAAAAGGCTCGTCATGAGCCAATAAAGCTTCGGCGAGGGTTTTGCATATACTCTCATCATCGATGATAACAATCTGATGAGGTAAATCAAGTAATTTTGCTGTTTGTTTTGCATGCTCGGTTTCATCAAAGTGGCTTATGAGAGAACCTGTAGAATATGCTGTAGGATGGATACCGGAGTCTGTAATATAGGCATTAACCAGAGATGAGTCGATTCCTCCACTCAACATTGTTGCAAAAGGAACATCGCTTGTTAAGTGACCTTGGATAGATTTCTGAAGGAGTGGTTCAATCAGCTCACATGCTTCAGATAGCGTACGCACATATGCTGAGTCATGTGAGGGTTGGAGTTCCCAATAGACAGATTGATATGCTGTCCAGCCATCTAGATTCACGGTGTATCGTGTAGCAGGAGGTAAACGGCGGATTCCTGAAAAGATGGTAGCATCTTCCGGAATATAGCTCCACGAGAGCATAGCGTGCGCTGCGCTTTTATTAAGAGAGAAGAGAGGAAAAAAATGAGGCAGATGGCATAATTGTAGGAGGGAATCTAGCTCGGAAGAGAAAGCTAATCCTTGCTCAACTTGAGCGATGAAAAGTGGTTTAATTCCGAAACGATCTCGACTCAATATGATTCGCCGTTTGGGTTTATCGTAAATGCAAAAAGCCCACATGCCGTGTAGGTGTTGTTCCACTTTCTCAGTATTTTGCTGATAAAGTCGGAGGATTACTTCGGTGTCGCTCCGGGTGTAAAAGGGAATCCCTTGTTTTATCAGTTCCTTACGTATAGAAGCTGCATTATAAATTTCTCCATTATATACAATCGCGATAGAATCATCTTCGATGAACATTGGCTGTTCGCCGCCTGGAAGATCAATGATAGCGAGTCGCTGCATTCCTAAACTTATATTCTCATCTGAAAAATCCTTGCCACTGTCAGGGCCTCGGTGTGAAATGGCCATCCGCATGGATGAAATTAAGGCTTGCCTTTCAGAACGTTCGAGAAAATTGGCTGCTAAGCCTGCTATTCCACACATGACCTGCTCCACACACAAATCAAATGTCCTTTTAGCACATCTTATGATTTATATCCTCGAAGAAAAAGAAAACGATAATACAGTTGCTCTAGTGCTTCCCAGATCGGCTTTTGAGCAAAAAGACGCTCGACGCGTTTACGTCCAGCAATGCCATGTTCTCTTCTTAGGTTGTGATTGTTGAGATATTTTTCAATAGCTTGAGTAAGAGATATCGTGTCTCCTATAGGAACTACGGTTCCTGTCACCTCATGCTCTACAGCATCTGTGCAACCAATTGCGTTTGATGTAACAATAGGTAGTTGCATTGCGGCAGCTTCGTTGAGGACGTTAGGGAAACCTTCTCGGTAGCTGGGTAACACAAAAAGATCGAAAATAGCGTAGTATTGTTCAGGAATATCCGTATGAGGAATTAAACGGACTTGTGGGTCATTGCAAAAATTAGAATATAAATTTTCATTTTTTTCTCTTTCATCAAGACTTCCAATAATAACCAAATAGACATTTTGATTCTTTTTTTTAATTAAATTCCAAGATTCTTGTAGCTCAGGAATTCCTTTATCACATGTAATTCTACCTACATAGCCAATCACTTGGCTTGAATATGGTATATTCATGTCTTTTTTTAATTCAAAACAAGTGGACTTGGAAAATCGACGCGGATTGAACCGGTTTTCGAAATCAATTCCATTGCTTCCTTCGCACAATACAGTTGTTTTTTGTGCACTACAGATATTTTCGTAGATGACAAAATTGCGAAGAGAATGACTTTGACATAAAACCTGATGTGCGAGTTTGCATGATATTTTTTCAGTATTTTTGAGAAGATAATGTTTGCTTTTGGATGCAGTTGTGAAAGGTAATCCCCGCATATGATAGAAGCGTATAGGAACTTTGGCTACTGTAGCTCCAAGCATGCCAAGTAGTCCTCCTTTTGGCGTATGAGCATGGACAACGTGTGGTTGAATCTGATGGAGGATTTGTGTAAGTTGCTTTAAAATAAACAAATCTTGCTTTGGAGTAATAGCGCGCCTTATGGGTAAGGTATAAAAATGAACGCCTTCTTCTTGACAGAAATTTTCTATTTTATCATCTTGAATAGCAGCAATAATAGAAATTTCAAATCCCTTCTCTTTGATGAATTGAATTTGGTTTTTTATGAAGATAAGAGACGATGAAACTGTAAAGATATGAGTTAATCGATATGTCTTTTTTTGGGGTGTTAACATGAGTTTTAAAATTATTTTTTAGCTTTGATTTCTTATTTAATGAGTAAGATGATTAAAAAAATAAAAGATTTAATTATTCAAAATAGAAAAGATAAAATAAATATTTTTGTTGTTTTGGTGGCTTCCATTTTCGTTTCTTTCTTAGAAATTCTCGGTTTTTTATGTATTTCCTTTTTCATTCAGAGTATAGAAGGCGGGGTTAAAAAAGGTAAAGATTTTTTTCGATTCTCTCAGATATTTTGTTTTTTTCAGTTTGATTCATTTTATGTATCTGGTTGTTTTGTTATTTTTTTGTATGTTATTAGATATATTTCTGTTAATTTTTTAAATAGGTATTTTTTTGATTTTATTTATAGTAGACAGGAAATTGTATCTAGAAATTTTGTTGAGAGAATTTTTTATAGAAAGTATCCTTATTATCAGCATATTGACTCTTCTGAAGCGATTAATATTGTTTCCAGTCAAATTCCAGATTTTGTGCATTATGTTGTTGTTCGAATATATCTTATTTTTTTAGAAATAATTAGTTCCGTTCCCGTTCTTGTTCTTGTTCTTATGCAAGCTCCTAAAGCTGTTTTTGTGGTAGGTGTGCTTAGTGGTACTCTTTTTCTTATGGGCTATCGAAGCATTCGCAAAAGAATTGTCCCGTTGGGAAGGCGGGAAAGGGTGAGTCTTGAACAAATGGTTCGATACCTTCAACAAGGTTTGGGAATGCTGAAAGAGGCTCGTCTTGCTGGGAGGGAGTCTTTTTTCTTAGAGTCTTACGAAGAGAGCAATCGTGTGTTTTGTGACTCTAGAAGTTTATATATGACTTTGGCGAGTAGGATTCGTTTTTTGTTTGAGACGCTAGGTGTCATTGGATTGGTTTGTATAGGATTTTGGATATTTTTTTATAATAAAAATTATTATTATACTTCCACAACTTTGGGGATATTAGCTACTGGAATTGTTCGTCTTGTTCCAGCAATATCTAGAGTATTAGCTTGCTCTTTAGAGATACGACACTATATAAACAATGTAGAGATTCTGTGGCAGATGATTGTTGGTTCCAATAGATTGGAACAAAATATGCCTGCACAACAGATTTGTTCGACGCTTCAAAAACCTTTTCAGGAAGCACCCCCTTCTTTTATTCAAGAGGTAAGAATGATCGATGTAGAACATAACTATTCTTCCTCTTTAAAGCCTGCTCTTCATTCTGTTGCATGTTCATTTAAAAAAGGGGAATGTGTCGGTATCATAGGTCCTTCTGGCTCTGGAAAATCTACGTTTTTGGATATTTTTATGGGATTAATGAAGCCATCCGCAGGTGTTTTGGAGGTGGATGGACAAAAACTTATCTCCCCACATGATGTACAACGATGGCAGCGTAGAATAGCCTACGTGCCTCAAGATGTATTTTTGTGGGATGATAGTGTTCTGCACAACATTACATTTGACAATGAAAAAAATGGTTATGATCATGCTCGACTTGCCCAGGTAATTGAGCAAGCGCAGTTGGCGAGTGTTATCAAAGAACTGCCTCAAGGAATTCATACATGGGTAGGAGAGCGAGGGATACGACTTTCAGGAGGACAGCGACAAAGAATTGGTATTGCGAGGGCTCTGTATCGATCGGCTGAGGTGTTTGTTTTTGATGAAGCAACATCTGCGATCGATATTAACCTTGAACGAAGCCTTGTGGAAGTAATTCATAGTATAAAACCAAATAGACTAATCCTTATAGTCGCTCATCGCTTGGCTGCTGTTAGAAAATGTGATCGTATTCTCTTTATAAAGGGGGGGAGAATAGAGGATAAAGTGGACACAGATTACATTGTAGAGAAACAAGGGTGTTTGGAATTGTCTTCACGATGATGTTTGTTTTATTTGGGTTTGATGACAGACAAAGCAATGGACTGTTCTTCTTTCTTCTTTTCCGAATTCCAACAGGTTAGAAATCCTGTTACAAGCAAAACGAATGGAATTCTCATTCTTACAGCAAGTCCTAGATTGGATAATACAGGAGCGTTTAGGTAAATTATAAAGGATAGAAAGAATAGAACAATTAATGATGCAAAAACATCTTTTTTGCAGAGCTGGATAAAACCTCTTATACCCTGGTAAAAAAGTATGAGCCAATATAAGTTTTCAATCTTTGAAAGTTGGAAAAAGATGGATGAGGAAAAATTATCCCAGGGAAAAGGACCAAATAAAAAATAAATTGTTTTTAAGTGTAAAGCACCCATGCGAGAACTGGGGGATGCTAGCAAAATTCCTGAACCACCTTGAGAATTTGCTGAGATTGTATTCGCGACAGCCTCGTCTGAAATTTTTTCTTCAGTGTTTGCGATAATATAAGAGAGTAGTGGAGTATAGATTAATAGGAATAAAATTGGCACAATAAAAAAGGAGTAGTTAAAAAAAGAATGATATTTTTTTTGGAATGTTTGAAGAATGAAAGTCAATAGAATAAAAGGTATAATTCCAACGTAATAAGGACGACTGTACCATAAGCCTATTATGGATAGAATAATTGTTGTCTGCTGAAATATATCTATTTTTTTTATGAGACGTATTGAACTTGCAAATGTTGACACAATAAAAAGATTGACAAATCCTTCTTTGGTTGTGTCACAAGTAAAGGAAATGAAGGAGGGGAAAAATGTGGTTGCAAGTAGGGATAAAAGACTTTTTTTAGTATTTCCTGTGCAAGTGTAGGAGAGATGATATAAGTTAAGGGATGCTAGGCAGGCACTAAAAGCAACTGAAGCTGTGCATGTGAGTTCGGTGGTTAAAGTTATTTTTTCGCTTATGTCGTTTCCGATATAGATAAAGAATGCAAAAATGTTAATAGGGAGTGCGCATAGAATAGGTAAAGAGGTGCTGTCGTCGTAGGTTAGGTAATGGATTCCTTTAAAGCTCCAGATTTTAGCAAATAGAGAGGCCATACGCAGGTATGACATGGCATCGACTACTTCTACTTCTTTACCTTCAGATGTAACAATCGAGATATATTTTATTGCTAAGCGTGTCGCGTATCCTCCGACTATAATCCATGAAACATAGGCTTTATCTTTTTCTGGAGATATTTTTTTTGCTATGATATATAAAATGTGACCAAAAAAAAATATAAAGAACAAATTGATCATTGATTTATTTTAATATTGCATTAAGCGCATTAATGACAATGCAGTGAAAGAGTGGGATGAGAACGTCTCGTATTTATTTGTCTCCTCCTCATGTGGGTGAAGGGGAGCGTGCTTTGCTTCTTGAGGCTTTTGGTTCGAATTGGATAGCTCCATTAGGGCCTCATGTGGAGGCTTTTGAAAACGAGTTTTGTCAAAAAATTGGGATTTCTCATGCAGTGGCGCTTTCCAGTGGTACTGCGGCTTTACATCTTGCTCTACTTTTGCTTCATGTAGGCTATGGTGATGAGGTTTTTACTGCAACTCTGACTTTTGCAGCGACTGTAAATGCAATTCGTTATGTGGGAGCATCTCCTGTTTTGATCGATAGCGAAGTGCGCAGTTGGAATATGGATCCGGCATTGTTGGCTGAAGAGCTGAAGAGATGTGCGCATCGAGGTCAACTGCCTAAAGCTGTGATTGTAGTGGATTTATATGGTCAGTGTGCAGATTATGCATCTATTCTTGAGGTTTGTGCAGCTTATGATGTACCTGTGATAGAAGATGCGGCAGAAGCGCTGGGAGCTACTTATCAAGGAAAAGCTGCAGGGAACTTTGGGACTATGGCTGCTTTCTCATTTAATGGGAACAAAATCATAACAACAGGGGGAGGAGGGATGCTTGTTTCGTCTCGGAAGGATTATATTGATAGGGCTAGGTTTTTGGCTACTCAGGCGCGCGATCCAACTCCGCATTACCAACACTCTGAAATTGGGTATAATTATCGCTTGAGCAATCTACTTGCAGCTGTAGGGCGTGGTCAGTTACGCGTTCTTGAGGATAGGGTGATGCGGCGGCGCGCCCATGCAGCTAGATACCGTAGGGCGTTTGCAAGTATTCCTGGAATTTCTTTTATGCCTGAGGCGGCGTATGGTCGCTCCAATGGATGGCTCAGTTGTATTGCAGTTGATCCTTCTCAATTTGGTGTTTCTTGTGAGGAAATTCGGTTACACTTGGAACATCATCAGATTGAGTCTCGCCCTGTTTGGAAGCCTATGCATTTACAGCCAGTTTTTTCCAATTGCCGCGTTGTAGGTGGGAGTGTCTCTGAGAATTTATTCAATCGGGGGTTATGTTTACCAAGTGGCTCATCAATGAAGGAGCATGAGCAGGCAAGGGTTATCAATGCTATCCTCGAGCTGAGAAATAAATCGGTTGTAAAATAGTGTTGATGAAAAAAACATTCGGTCATATGCTCAAGTTTTGGATTGATGTGGGGTTGCTTATCGTTGCGTACGGGCTCTCTTTTTTTCTTCGATTTGATGGAGATATTCCTTCTGCATATCTAACAAAACTTTTCTTTACGTTGCCTTATATCATAGGGACTCAATACCTTTGTATTAAGGTGGCTGGTACGACCAAAGCGCTGTGGCGCTATTTTAGTATCTATGATTTTGCACGTTTGACTCAAGCGATAGGCTTTTGTACGGCCTGTTTTGTAAGTTGTTCTTATCTACTAAGAATGAATTTTATGCTCTGGACACGCCTTCAACTGGCTCTTGTCCCTATGAGTGTTCTCCTTATAGACGCAGTACTTGCTATTGGAGGTCTTGTAACTACTCGTATTTGTTCTCGTTTATTGATGAAGAAAAGAGGGTTGGTCAGTGGGGAAGGCAGTCAAGCTGCGGTACCAGCTCTTCTTGTAGGTGCCGGGCAGGCAGGAGTGATGGTTGTCAAAGAATTGCGGAGCAATCATGCTCTTAATATCAAGCCTGTTGGTTTTTTGGATGACGATCCATTAAAGATTGGCTCTGTGATCGAGGGTGTCCCGGTACTGGGTAAAATCGAAGACATTGGTGTGTTTATCGCTAAATATCAAATAACTCAGGTGTTGGTGACGATAGCCTCGCAATCTTCTAGCCGGATTTTTCGACGTATTGTTTGGATGTGTGAGGGTAAGAATGTTTCTATTAAGGTGATTCCAGGGCTTGGCCAGATTGTAGGAAGTAAGATCAATCTGTCTCAAATCCGTCAAGTCGCGATTGAAGATCTTCTGAGGCGGCAGCCTATCTCATTGGATGAAGATTTAATTCGACACAGTTTATATCAGCAGACTGTTTTTTTAACGGGAGGGGGAGGTAGTATCGGTTCAGAATTGTGCCGCCAGATCTTACGGTTTTCACCGGAAAAGCTCATTATTGTGGAGCGGAATGAGAGCGGCCTGTTTGAAATAGAACAAGAATTAAAACAGAATTTTCCTAATATCCCGGTACTCGCCTATGTTGCTGATATTTGCGATCCTATTCGAATGGAGGCTCTTTTAAAAAAACATTCCCCGTCGATTGTTTTCCATTCTGCTGCCTATAAGCATGTTCCCCTCATGGAGCTAAATCCTATCGAAGCAATACGCAATAATGTGCTGGGGACTCAGCTTCTTGCGGATATTGCGAATCGCTATCAAGTATCCAAGTTTGTGATGATTTCGACGGACAAGGCGGTGAATCCCACGTCTGTGATGGGAGCGTCCAAGAGAGCGGCGGAGATCTATATTCACGCTCTTTCAAAGCGAAGCCAGACTGCCTTTAGCAGTGTTCGTTTTGGTAATGTGTTGGGGTCTGTAGGGAGCGTTGTGCCTATTTTTCAGAAACAGATCAGGCAGGGAGGGCCTGTACGAATCACGCATCCGGAGATGAAGCGCTATTTTATGACGATTGCTGAGGCTAGCCAATTGGTACTTCAGGCTGCTGCTTTGGGGAAGGGCGGAGAGATTTTTATTCTAGATATGGGAGAGCCTGTTAAGATCGTGGATCTTGCAAAGGACTTGATAGCCCTTTCAGGGCTTCAGGAAGGGGAGGATATTGAAATCGTGTATACGGGGATAAGACCGGGCGAGAAACTATTTGAGGAGTTGACTTTAACGGGTGAGAACGCTGTTGCTACGACACATCCTCAAGTGTTTATTGGATGTTTTGTTGCTACTCCTTGGGAGGACGTAAAACGTTATTTTAACCTGTTGGGAGAGCTTTCACCGATGTCATCAGAAGAGCAGGTGAAGAGGTTACTGAGACGACTTATTCCTGAGTATTCGCCTCTTTCGGCCATGGATGGTGTCCTTGAGAGTGGGGTAAAGACGGAAAAAGTGATGGGAGGGCTGTCTCTCTAGAAAATTTGGGCATGGTTGCCTGTCCTGGGAAAAAGATGCCCTGACGTTTTAGAACAGATACAAATGTCTTAGCTAAAATGATGACATCGAGGGCTAGGCTCCAATGATCAACGTACCAGACGTCTAGCTTTAATTTTTCTTCCCATGTGAGCGCGTTGCGTCCATTGACTTGTGACCATCCGGTGATTCCTGGAAGTACGTCATGGCGGCGAGCTTCTTCAGGAGAGTAGAGTTGCAGGTATTCCATGAGAAGTGGGCGAGGACCTACAAGGCTAAGCTCTCCTTTGAGCACATTCAGGAGCTGAGGAAGCTCATCTAGACTGGTTGAGCGTAAAAAGTGTCCGAGAGGTGTAATCCGGTGAGCGTCATCAAGAAGAAGCCCGCGCTCGTCACAGTGGGCGTTCATCGTGCGGAATTTGAGGAGGGCAAAGGGACGACCGTGGAGGCCAGGCCTTGTTTGGCGAAAGAAAATAGGTGGTCCCATACGTGCATAAATGGCTGCACCGATAATGCCAAATAGAGGAGCTGTGAAAGCCAGCAGAGTACCTGCAATTATTCGATCGCCGCACTGCTTTATTGTGAGCCTCCATCCTCTTTGTTTGTGGCTAGGTGAGAGTGATTGGGATATTTTCATAAGCATGGTGTGAACTGATATTCTACTTGCAATCTCATCTTGAATCCATCACAACAAAGGCAAGAATGGGAATGTTCTTTATTTTTTACCAAAGCGTTTGTTTTTGACGAAATTCATGCGTATTCAGCAGCATGTTTGTTTGGCCCCGCTGACTACTTTGCAGCTTGGAGGAACAGCCAGTCAGTTTTTGGATGCTGGTTCAGAGGAGGATGTTGAGACCGCTGTCCAACAAATGGATAGCTTGCAGGAGCGAATCTTTGTGATAGGGGGGGGGAGCAATGTTGTCGTAAGCGATCAAGGTTTCGATGGGCTTGTGCTGAGGCCTACTCTTTCCGGGATGCATCTTTCTCGATTGAAAAACACGATTTTTGTAGATGTTGCTGCTGGGGAAGTATGGGATTCGGTAGTCGACGAAGCTGTAGCGCAGGGAGGGGCAGGAATTGAGTGTTTGTCCGGTATTCCTGGATGGGTAGGTGCCTCTCCTGTTCAAAATATTGGAGCGTATGGGCAAGAGATCGCGCAGGTACTTGTTCGTGTGCGTGCGTTCGATCGGGAGGAAAAGAAATGGGTGTGGATAGAGAAAAGAGAGTGTCAATTTTCCTATCGAACCAGTATTTTTAAAAAAAGCGATCGGTATGTTATCACACGAGTTCGCCTGAGCCTTATGGCCAGCGCAACGCGAGAGAGCGAGCCGATCAGTTATCCTGAGTTGACTCAAATTCTTGGTATTTCAAAAGGTGCAAGAGCCCCCTTAGAGGCAGTTCGTGAAGCCGTTATCGAGTTGCGACGTTCTAAAGGCATGATTCTTGATGCTCATGATCCCGACTCGGTGGGTGCAGGCTCTTTTTTTATGAATCCGATAGTGACTTCTGAAGAGTTGGCACAACTTGAGCGTAAGGCTTATGAGCAGAAGGAGCTCCCTTTCTCTCATCCCCTGCCTCATTTTGAGGCTGATGGAGGAAGATGGAAAATTCCTGCTGCTTGGCTTATTGAACACAGCGGTTTTTCCAGAGGTTTTGGAATGCAGCATGTTGGAATATCACGCAAGCATTGCCTTGCTCTCGTGCACCGCGGGGGGGGAACGACGAAAGAACTCCTTTTGCTTGCTGATCAGATTCAACAGGGAGTTTGGCAAAAATGGGGAGTTTGGCTTATGTTTGAGCCGGTTTTGGTGGGGTTCTCTTGAGGTTAGATTTGTGTGATTGGGTGAGATGAGGGTGCGCTCTCTCTTGGTATTCGTGTTGATGGTGGCCTGTGCGTGTGCTGTGGTTTCTGCTCGATGGTGTCAAAGAAAACACCCTTACGTCCCTTACAAAATTGAAGAGATCCTACAGGAGGGGGAAGGGGGCGTGCCTTGCAAACAAGAAGAGAAGAAGCTGTTAGTATGCAATGAATGGGCTAGCTTCGATGGAGGGACTTGGAAAATTCAAAATCGCTCTGTGTTCCCTGTCTCCTTGGAACGCCCCCTTGTAAGTGGAATTACTTGTGATTGGCAGGGGAATGGGGTTCAGGATGGGTTTGCTCTTGCGCGGGGCCCATTGGATGAAGGGGGATTTGACATCCTTTTTTATCGTATTGGAGAAGAAGAGAAAAAAGAGGAAAGTGAAGTACCGAATGCGTTGGAGGGTCTTAAGCCTTATGTGGTCGCCCAGGTCCCTTTGATCAATCCTGCTCCTTCGTGTATTCCATTCGAGCGTCTTGCCCCGCTTGGACAGACTGCATTGCTGATAGAGGTGGGGTATACTTGCCCTTCAATGTCTGCTTACCAGAAAGTGCATTGGTTTGGAGTACTGAGATTTGGTATGCCGCCTCAGCTGAGGTGGAGCGGAGCGATGTACGATCCTTCAGGCAGTCTGCCTGTCACTGTTGAGTTGAAAAGCCGCGACGAGGATCGTGATGGCGTTGAAGATTTGATTTTGCGAGTGACTGCGGAGTCCCCTCCCCTTCCATTTATCGCTGCTCTCCCCTTGAGTCTTCTTGTGCAGTGGCTCGATAGGCCTGCTGGCATGAGCAGAATACAGCACGAGCCTATTCATTCGCTGGGAATCCTTGTGAAGGGATTGATGAGTCGCGCTTCTGATCCTAAACAAGCCCCTTCCGTTATAGCCGAGGTGCAACAGATAAGGACATTGTATGGAGCACTGTGCATGGAGGGGGGGCGCCCCAGGATTGTGGGGATATTGGGGGTAGATCAGTTTCAATGCGGAGGGATAGAACTTTTGCAAGAGGCAGAGATGGCAGAGGTGCGTGCCTTTGCTGCTCTTGAAAAACCACTCGCAATGTTAATGTCTTTAGAAAGGCTTTACAAAACTGCTGGAGGTCTACCTACTTTGCGTGACATCCCAGCTTGGGGGCGTTCTCTTTTTTCTATTCGACAAGCTGCTTCCGTTCGTTTGCTGGATGTAGTAGCAGCCCCTAAGCCTTCCTTTCCCGCTTGGAGTTCTCTTGCGTTTGATCACGATCGCTATGTGCAGGTTCACACCTCAGAGGGTGCGCTTCTTCGGGTCAATCCAGACACTGGAGAATCGGAAGTCATTAAAGATAAAACGCCTTGGGATAGTCGGGTTTTATCTCCAGATGGTGCATTGCAATGGGAAAGAGTGGATGGCTTCTGTACAGGTGCCCCACTGCGTGCAGTGTTCAAGCATACCCGTGTAGTGGGAGGGGAAGAAGGGGGAGAAGAGCTGTCTCCTCTGGAGCTTATACTTCCCGCAGTTGCGCCGTTTAAAGTCAAGTGTGATGGTTCTGAGCACACGCAGGGGAAGGATACTATTCCTTTGGGATGGACTCCAACTGGACTTGAAGCTATGGTCGCAGGCCATCTTCTCCGAATGGAGGTCCCCATGAAACGTGTGACGTTGCTCTCATCTCCTAGTAGCGTATTTCCACCGCCATTTGGTTCTTCTCGATCTCCCAACGGGAAACTGTGGATTTATCCTTCCGAATATGGGTTTCTCATCCTCGGAAAGGGGGGGACATGGCTTTACCAAGTGGGCGATAAGATGCGAGATTGGGCTGGATTAAGCGATTGTACCCTCGACGATTCCCTGTCCTACGTAGCCTGTTTGTTCCATCAGAAACTGTGGATTGGTTTTTGGCCTTCCCTTTAAACAAGCTCTCTAGGGGGTAGATGGCGTAGGAGGGAGGCGAGCTATCTGCACACGGGCTTCTACTGCATACCGAGAATCAGGAAATCGCCGGAGGAGGGTTTGCCACGTGTTTTTTGCTTCGGGCCATGCTTGGAGAGCAGTTTCACAGAGGGCTAATTGGTAGAGGATATCATCTCGCACATCTTTAGGGAGTTTCGTCTCCATTAACTTGTGAAGAATGGCGATCGCTTCTGGATAACGCTGTAAATGGCGATAAGCTTCCGCGAGACCTATTTTCGCATTGAGAGCAGTCGGTAAATAATCAGCATACCTCAGGGATTCTTCGTAGGCCGATGCGGATTCTTGCCACCGTTGGGCGTGAGTTCGTTCGAGACCGCGCAGATAGGCTTCATATGCCAGTTGATGTTGGGCTTTTTCTGTCGCTTCTGCGAGAAAAGCAGCTTCTGTTTTCGTCATCCGCTCATTTTTGATTTCCTGGTAGTGTTCGACAAAATCTTGAAGGCGCCCTTGTTGAAGCAGTTCATAAAAAGCGTAAACTTGCCCTTCTGCGCGAGTATGTTCTTCATGCCATTTGTGTTCTTCGCGCCACTCTTTCCGGAGTCGCTCGATATCCCCTATTTTCTGCTGTGCTTCCAGTTTGATTGCTTCGACCCGCGCATCCCATGCAAATTTTAAAGCGACTAACACGACGAGTACAAACACAACATAAGCAGTAGCACTTGTCCAAACGAGGCGTTGTTCGCGCAATTGCTCTTTTTGAAGCATCGACCGAATGTCAGCGCTGAGAGCATTGGTGAGATTGTTTGTGCGTATTATAAGCGTTCGCGATTCGGTGAGTTCACGCTTAATTTCGCGAAGTTCATCATCCATTTCCAGCATGGTTGTCATTATACCTTAAAAACAGGAAAAGAAGACTTTCTAGAATGACAATGGCAGAGGATGTAATGTTCTATTGCTCCCTAGCAAGGGGGCGTGCTACTCAAATTGATTCAACATCATGCAAACCACGGATATTCGCAAAGGAATAAAAATTCAGATAGATGGCGTTCCCTATGCCGTCATTGAGCATCAATTTGTCAAACCAGGGAAAGGGCAGGCATTTACGCGTTGTCGTATTAAAAACATGACGAACGGAAACGTCATCGAACGAACTTGGAAGTCGGGTGAAGCGGTCGAACTCGCAGATGTAGAAACGAGGGGGATGACCTACTCTTGGGGAGAAGCCGATGCCTATGTTTTTATGGATACGACGACGGGTGAGCAGCTCTCGATCGATAAAGCGATGTTAGGGGATGAAAAACGTTTCTTGATCGAAGGGTTGGAGTGTAACGTTACGCTTTACAATGGTCGCGCAATCGCCCTGGAGCTCCCTTCTCACGTGGTCGCTCAAGTTGTGGCTACCGAGCCTGGCGTTAAAGGGGATACAGCGACAGGAGCTACTAAGCCAGCTACCATTGCTGGCGGTGCGGTCATCCAAGTGCCTCTTTTCATCAAAGAGCATGAATGGATTAAAGTGGACACCTCAACGGGCAGTTATCTCGAGCGGGTGAACCAATAATGATTCATGCATAACCCTCGAGTGAATGAATTCGTTCCCCAATCAGAGGGTTATGTAAGGTGAAGCATTGAATGATGATGTTGGCCATCCATCAATGATGGAAAGATAGAAGGTGTCCTATTGATCTTTACGGCAATACCACTGGACTTTCTCCAGCAGTCAAAAAAAAACTTGAGCGCATCTATCGCCGGCGTGTTCCTTTAGATTGCATCTCCACACCCGAGTTGACCCGTTCCTTAGTAGAAGGATCGCTGGAATCCCGTAGGCAAATAGGTGTGTTAATTCATCGCTCCGGTGAGATTGATTACGTTATTGTGGGCAGTGCCACAAAACTGATGCTTCCGGATATCGGGCGCTTGAGATCAGCGGAAGGGCGCTTCCGAGGGCTTCGTCTCGTCCATACCCACCTTTATCATGAGCCGCTCAGTCGGGATGATATTATTGATCTCGTCCGTTTGCGTTTGGACTTGGTTGCTGCCATTCAGATCGCTTCTTCGGGGGAAGCGCGTTCGATGACGTATGCGTATAACACGCCACTTTCTCGGACAGATGGGAAGAGTCAAGCTGGCTATCAAGAGATAGGACCTATCCCTCTCGGTCAGGTCAAAGTGCATGTGGGCTCTCTGATGGCGGACTTGGAGTCTGAATTCGCTAGGTATTCTGCGCTGCACAGAGTGCAAGCAAGAGAGGGGCGTGCCATTTTAGTGCACGTTGCTGAGAAAAATAGGCCTGAAGCGTGGAGACGTGCAGAGGAGGGGATGTGCGAGTTGCGCGAGCTCGCTTACACAGCGGGGACGGAAGTAGTGGATGAAGTGATTCAAATGCGCGAGTGTCTCGATCCCCAATTGGTCATCGGCAAAGGAAAGCTGGAAGATATCATTTTGCGCGCGATGGAATTGGATGTGTGTACGCTCCTCTTTGATCATAATTTGACTCCTGCTCAAGCGACAGCGCTTTCTCGCATGACCGATCTCAAAATTATCGATCGGACTCAATTAATTTTAGATATTTTCGCACAAAGGGCAGAAAGTCGAGATGGTAAACTCCAAGTAGAATTGGCTCAGCTAAAATACAGCCTTCCTCGATTGAGTCAGAGAGATGATTCGCTTTCCCGTTTAACAGGTGGGATTGGAGGAAGAGGCCCTGGAGAGACAAAACTCGAGATTGGGAAGCGGCGAGCCAAAGAGCGGATCGCCTATCTTGAGGATCAATTGCGGCAGCTTGCCAAACAACGCGCTCAACGGCGCCACAAAAGAGAGAGGAGTTGTGTGCCTGCGTTGGCAATTGTGGGATACACCAATGCCGGGAAAAGTACTTTTCTCAATACGTTGACGGGAGCGCAAGTGCTGGCTGAAAATAAATTGTTTGCGACGCTCGATACGCGTTCTCGCCAAGTAGAGATAGAAGGGGTGGGGCAGAGCAAGGAAAAGGTGATTATCACGGATACGGTGGGATTTATTCGTAACCTCCCGCCAGATCTATTTGCTGCATTTCGAGCTACCTTCGAGGAGACAGCAATAGCATCGGTGCTGCTTCATCTGGTGGACGCTAGTGCTCTCGCTTATGAAGAGCATATGGCTGTAGCCGAGCAGGTTTTCGAAAAATTAGGAATTGAATCGATTCCACGTTTACTTGTTTTCAATAAAGTGGACCTGATTTCTGATTTGGTTTCTACCGCGATTCAGCAGCGGTATCCGGAAGCATTGATGATCAATGCGCGGGATCCAGTCAGCGCGAAAAGTGTCTTAAGTAGAATGACTCACTTTGTGTTATAGTAAACTTTACAATTTTGTATTTCGATAAGGTTCTATTCTCCAAGCCATGCTTAAGTCGATAAAAGAGTTGGGGGCGATGGAGTGAGCGATATGTCCTTTCACTGCGCACATGCAATGTGCAGTGAGGGTTTTTCTTTTAAGGTGGGACGATGGCAATTCATTTCGAGCGGGAACGAGCACATATGGTCGAGTATCATTTGATGGCTCGCGGCATACGCGATCCGAGAGTGGTCCAGGCGTTCCGTGAAGTACCGCGTGAGCTTTTCGTCCCAGAGGATTGCCAAGCGTATGCTTATGCGGATTCCGCTTTGCCTATAGGAGAAGGACAGACCATCTCCCAACCCTACATTGTGGCGCTGACGGTTGTCTCCTTAGAAGTTCAGTCGGATGATCGCGTGCTCGATGTGGGAACGGGATCTGGTTATGCTGCCGCCATTCTCAGCAGATTAGCACGTCAAGTCATCTCGCTCGAGCGGATCTGTCCACTTGCAGAGAGGGCACGCTTGAATTTGGAACGTTTGCATTGTTCCAACGTGCAGATTATCTGTTCGGATGCGACACGAGGGTGGCCTCTTTTAGCTCCGTATGGAGCTATTTCAGTGGCCGCCAGCAGCCCTCAAATTCCTCCCCCTTTGATGGATGAACTTGAGGTTGGAGGGCGATTAGTGATCCCTATTGATTCGGGTGGCCAACAGACTTTGACCTGCGTCACACGTCTCGGACAAACAAACTATCAGCAAAAAATGCTCGTACAGGTTCAGTTTGTCCCTCTGATCGCGGACAATTGAATAAGGCAAGCCGTGCTTAAGGGAGCACTTCGGGTAGAGGGGAGGGGGAGGTGTTGGTCTGGGTGGGAGACGAAAAAGTCGATTGTTCGATGGGATCCATGCGACATGAGCCTTGAAACTCGACTCCGCGTTCGATCAGAATAGATGGGGAATGAATGTTGCCCAACAGTTTACCGGGTGCGTGGATCTCGAGTGTGTTTTTCGCTTGGATGTTCCCATATACGACTCCACCTTGAATGATAACAGTAGCAACTTCGATTTCTGCATGGACTTCTGCGTTTTCTCCGATGATCAGGGTGTCGTTACTCATGATCTCCCCTTTAAAGATACCGTTGATTCGCACGTTCCCTTCGAAGAAAAGCTTCCCCTCGAACTGAGTACCGTGACCTAGTAGTGTAGTGAATTCCGATGATGCGATTGATGGATCCATAACCTATTCAGTTAACAGGCAAACCTTATCGATGCAACCTACCTTCTTCTTTTTTTTCTGATTGCAGCGTGGGAAAGTCCCTCTTCATGCGTTTATTTTGGAGAAGATAGTTGGCCGTTCAAGAAAGGGACTGATACAAAAGAAGAACCTTATGATCTTTTTCAACAGGTAGGATGAAATGGTGCAAGGGGAACCTCAAGTTGTCGAATTGTTAAGTGAAACTATTACCATGAATTGACGGGAATCAATCAGTATTTCCTTCATGCGAAGATATGTCAGCATCGAGGGTATGAACGGCTTGCAGCAGCGATTTTCAAGGAGTCGATCGATGAGATGAAGCATGCCGAACAGCTGGTGGAGCGCATTCTTTTTTTATGAGGGGCTTCCCAATCTTTAGAAGCTTGGTAAGCTCGCGATCGGGCAGACAGTTTCTGAAATGTTGCATCGCGATCTTGCTCTCGAGCAAGAAAAGATTGCTCTGATGAAGCGGGGGATTGCATTAGCTCGGCAGCTTTTGGATAATGGCTCTGAGGACCTTCTGAGGAAAGTCCTTGTTTCTGAAGAAGGGCACGTGGAGTAGCTAGAGTCTCAAGTCGAACTCATTTATACAGTTAGGTGATGCAGTTTACTTGAGTCAGCAACTGCATTCTTAATTACTGGAAAAAAAGGACGGTCTCTTTTTAAATTACTATTGAGAATAAAATTCATTATCATATTCTCTGGGAGAGAAAAGAGGGAGCAATGTATGTATATGTTCTGCTGTAACAGAAGAGACGTTCAAACAAGTGATAGAAGAGGGAGCCTGCTATGTGCATACGTTAATGCGAGCCTGTCGGGTAGGTGTGTGGTGTGGAGCATGCATCCCGATGAACCAGGAAATGATTGATGCTTACAAGGTTGAGAAATAGAAAGGAGACGAGCATATGGCATGGGAATTGAGTATGGTTGGGATGGCAGGTGGATAGCTGTGCTTTCTGGGAGATTTCAAGAGAACTGAGCTACTGAGGAAAGAGGAGGATGGAGAAGTGTATTGTGAGGGGAAGAGGGGCTGGGGGGGGAAGCCGATTGGATCAGATAGCGGCGCAAGGCGTGAGGGATGTAAAGCAAGATATCGCGAATTTTTTCTTCGAACAGCGTTCGGATAAGGCCTGGTCCAATGTTAACCAAGACTCCATAGGTGATCAGTGCTTGGGGGGCATGGGAAGAGGTAATGATAGGGTCAAAGCGGATAAACCCCCAGGCATCTTCGATGGGATGGGGAGAACGTTTATCCATCCAAAACCGGGTGGTTCGATGGGGGATGTCTTTCTGGAAGATGAGGGTGTATTCTATATCCATCAGCGAGGTGCTGTGGCGCAGGTGTAAAAGCGGTTCATGTGGATTCGCAGTAGTCCATTTTGCGCTTTTGATTCGAGGGAGAATTGCTTGATAAGTTTCTGCTCGTTCAAGGAGAGGTGTCATCTGTTCCAGGGAAATGTCAACCAGTGTGTAGGCAACTCCTCCCACGTACCGCTGTTCATCTTCTTCGATTGTTTCTGGGAAAAGGAGGGTTTCTCCCATTTGCAGCTGTTGAATGGCATTTTCGGGGAGCACTTCGGCGGAGATTGGAAGACTCTTCAACAAAAGGAACAAAGCAAGGCGCATGTGCGTCCGATTCCATATGCAGAAGGGGGATCGAGCGAAAAGGGGGGACATGTTCGCAAAGTCAACAACCAAGGGTAGAAAAAGAAGCAATGGTCGAATCTATAGCCATCACATCTCAATTGCATGCATCTCATCAGAGTGCACTTCTCGTTCCAGCACAAAAATATACCATGTTTCGGGTTGGAGGTATAGATCGCCAAACTTGGCTCAATGGTCTCTTAACATGCGATCTCCTCACGCGATCCCAAGGCGCGGCACTCTACGGTCTTATTCTGGCTCCAAAAGGGAAAGTGCTCACCGATCTTTTCTTGGTCGAGCGAGGGGAAGAAATATGGCTTATTCTGCCCCTTGTTATGCGTGAAGAGGTGCAGGCATTTTTGGATCGCCATCTGATCATGGAAGAGGTTGAAATCCTGCCGTATTCGGGACCTTTTGAGATCTTTTTTATCCATGGTCCGAGAGCAGTGGAAGTGATGAAAACAGCTTCGGCTGAAAAAGGATGGCTGGCCAGTGGAGTTCTCGATCGGACTGGGCTGGGGGGGGCTTTGTGTGTGTGGGATCCCTCTGTGTTTTCAGATGGTATTCATCCGCTTAGAAAGATTCTCGATGAGAGAGAAGGGATATGGGGTGATACGTTGGGTTGGGAAATCTTGCGGATAGAGCGTGGTATTCCTGTGTTCGGCATCGATTTCGATGGTACGAGTTATCCCCAAGAAGCGGGTCTCGATAAAACAGCGGTATCTTTCTCAAAGGGGTGCTATCTCGGGCAGGAAGTAGTCTGCATGTTGGAGTTGAGAGGGCAGGTTAAAAAGAAATTGATGCGTCTCGCGATCCAAGGAGACTCCCCGCCCCCTCGAGGTGCAGAGCTGACAAATAAAGAGGGGATGGTGGTAGGATCAATCACGAGCTCTGAGTTTCATCCTGGGCTGGATCACGTGTTGGCTTTAGGTTGGGTCAAGCGCTCTGTGGCCGAGTTAGGTGGACCTTTGCAGTGTGGAACAGCGGGTGTTTCGGTCATCCCTTTGTTCACCTCTTTGTGACGAAGAGAGGGAAGTAATCGCTCGTTGCAGTTATCTTCGTTCTAACAGGAAACGGCGGGGGAGGGATTCGACCACGACAGGGACCACACGGAGAATTTTTAAGAAGACTTCACGAATCCGCCTTGAGCACCTCACCCAACCGAATGTAAAATACTTGAAGATATCATCAGTTACTGGAGATGGATTTTTTTCGAGAGCGATTGCCCTATGGTGAACACGCGAGGGGGCATGGCTGGTGAGACGTGTTTTCGAAGCAGTAGGGTTTTGCTTTGCACTTACAGCGATCGCTTCTTGCTAGGGATCAGAAAGATCTGATTCAGTAGAGATATGCTTCTGAGAGGAGGAAGAGTTGGAATGAATAGACAGAACTGAAGGGGGATAAAGTGGTTCTTTGAGGACAGGAGGGGATGAGGGATCTTCGATGGTGGAGTGGTTTGTCATGTCGGTCTTAGGAAGAGCGATGACCAGCACATCGAGGGTGACTGAGCGGCTGTTCAAAATTTCTCCTGCTAGTAGTTGAGGGCTCTATTCTGTCTTCCAGCTTCCAGAAAAGAAGGGCGCGGTAATTTTAACGTAGACGTTTCTTCTTGCAACCTGAATGTCTCTTTCCAGAGGAAGCACGCATGCGAGGCCGGGAATAGAACACGTTGGAATAGGGTAGGTTGGATGACTAAAGGTACATATTTCTGTTTTTTCGAGGATCCCTTTCGCTTCTAGCATCCGCGATGGATCTTGTGCCGCTTCAGCTATTGGATGAGGTCAGTTGGAATTAGGCTTCGGGGAGATAGGCGGAGGAGGGTGTGGCGGGCTTTGTCGGTTTCACAGCATTTCATAGGTTATGCCTCTCTTCAGCCCACTCAGAAAGAAGGGGGAGGGAGAAGAAAGAGAGGATTGTAGTCCAGATGGGGAGAGATATGCGAGACCGATCACAAAGCGGAACTGTGGTTCTGTTGGTGTATTGGTTCCAATCCAAGGGAGAGCTGTCCCACTGCCGAATTGGAGATTGAATCCTGTGTTGAATAGGTTGGTCGCTTGAAGCGAGAGCATCCATTCTGATGGGATCAAAAACATTCTCAGATCCTCTTTTGGAATGAGAGGGAGTGATTTCTGAACAGGAAAAGTGGGCAAAGCCCAAGCTTCTAGGAAAGCGATCAGCTTTTTGCGCGATGGGAGCAGATCATAGCCAACCCCTGTTATCATCGAGATCTGTGTTCCGATTGCTAGATTGCTCCATGTAGAGGTCGGACGAATGCGTGCTCCTGTCTCGACACCGAGCAGCAAGCGGTGGTGTTTCATCCCTAAAGCGAGACTTGGAAAGATGACCGGGATCCCTTCCCCTGCCAGTTGGAGGGGGTCACCCGTTGGAGCCGTCATCTGCAGCCTGCTGACTAGACTCCATGAAAGGGTAGAAGAGGGGGAAGAAGTGCTTGGAAGACGGTATGCGAATCCGAAGCGCATATCTCGTAGGGTATGGGTTCTGAGCTTTTCTCCTCCAGAGAGAGGAGCCATGCCTGCACCGGACTGCATCAGGGTAAAAGGGAGGATGACATCCAATTGAAGGCGAGGGAGTACTCCATAAGCGAAAAGTAAGTTTGTGTTGAGCTGATTTTCAATGACCGCCAGCTCTATTCCCATCGATTTGGGGGAGGGGACTTGAATAGTGATCGGTTGATATTGGTATGTGGTGACGAGTGCCACTGAAAATTCATACGGTTCAAGCAATTGGGTGGGACCTAGGGCGACAAACTCCCTTTTTCCTGGATGGGGCCAGAGGATATCAGAGTTAATGCAGCGAGACGAATAAGGTGTGCAGGTATTAGGGGAAGCTGCGAGAGATGTCTCGCATAGAAGAGCGATCCCTGTTATGCAAGTCGACCACTTCAGGATCAAATGTACAGAAACGCTTCTTACCCGCACTAGAGGCCTACCTATGAGAGGATTGTGGATAATCAATGCTAAGGTGATGAAAAAAAAGATTCATCTGCAAGAGGTTCATCTCGGTATTCACTTTTTGTAGTGAGTCGAGAGAATGCGAGAAAGCCAACTAAGATCCCATGTTGCATGGATAGTATAAACATGCAATTCTTATCCTGTTGATGTCACATAGGTTATCGCTGGTCTAATCTTAAATCTAATCCGCGTGGGTTAGAAAGGAGGACGAGAGGAAAGTCCGAGCTCCGTAGAGTACAATGCCGGGTAACCCCCGGTGGCGGCAACGCTAAGGAAAGTGCCACAGAAAAAAGACCGCCTGACCCAGAGCTTGCAGCTTTTGAAAGCTCTGAACAAGGAAGGTAAGGGTGAAAAGGTGGAGTAAGAGCCCACCGCATCTGCGGTAACGCTAGATGGCATGGTAAACCCCATTGGGAGCAAGGCCGTGTAGGTAGGCAAGCGATCATCTGCACATGGATTGCATCTCTCTCTCCTTTACAGGAGTAGAGAGGGAAGGGCTACTCGCTCGGGCCTACGGGTTGGCTGCTTGAGGTAGTCGGTAACGGCTATCCTAGAGGAATGATAACTGTTGTTGTTCAGATGACTGAAAGCAATACAAAACTCGGCTTATTTGCGGCATTGACCAAGACGCCCTCCAAGAATGGGGGGCGTCTTGCTTTTCATCGGTTCGGATATTATGAAAAGTCTCTCATTTAGGCTGAAAAAGAGGAACCACACCCACAAGAGCCTCTCTCATTCGGGTTTAGAAATTTAAATCCAGATGCTTGCGTGCCTTCCACATAATCGATCTGGGTATTTTTGAGATAGTGAAAACTCAAGGGATCTACATACAGGTGAATCCCTTGCGATGCAAACGTTTCGTCCATCTCTGTGACACTGTCTTCAAAATGGAGATCATAAGTCAGTCCGGCGCATCCTCCTCCTATGACTCGCAGACGCAAGCCCTGCCCTTCTAGGTTTTCTGCCGCTGCAATCTCTCGAACTTTTTCTGCAGCTCGTTCTGTGATTGTGATCCCCTCTCCATACTCAAGGAGAGTGGTTTTCTGGTTTGTCTCAATCTGTTCTGTGCTTGTGTTCATCAGTTTAACTCCTTTAAATAGGGGATGTACAAAAGGTTTGATTCGTATAACTCAAAAAGTGGATGCATTATGTATTTTGTATCGCTTTAAGCGCATTGACAAGCTCTGGCACAGCGACAAAGAGATCGGCGACGAGCCCATAGTCTGCGATGTTGAAAATGGGGGCACTAGCGTCTTGATTGATGGCGACGATGACTCTAGCATTTTTGATCCCGGCAGTGTGTTGAAGTGCTCCTGAGATACCGATTGCTAGATAGAGGAGGGGGGAAATGCTACGCCCTGTCTGTCCAATTTGGAGCTCGGGGGGAGCATGCCCCCCTTCACACGGAGGGCGAGTTGCGCCTAAGGTTGCTCCTAGTGCTTCTGCGAGCGGGCTGAGGAGTTCGATAAACCGTTCTTTGAGGGGACGTCCTCCCGCTACGATGATACGCGCATCTCCTAGGTTGGTCGCCCGCGATTGTTCTGAAGATAACGAGAGGAATTCTGTGCGCAGAGCTGCTTCATCAGAAGGGAGGAGAGGTATGAATTCAATCGGACTTGAGGAAGGGATTGGCTCTGCTATTGGGAATTCTCCTTGGCGAATGCTCACTACGTGGATCGGGGTTTCGATCGAGCAGGTTCCATAGGCATTTCCAGCAAGGAGTGCTCTTTTATAAGCGAGTTTGTTTTCTTGAAGAGAGACGGCATGAATGTCCGACGCATAGCCTGCTTGGAGTATAGCAGCAAGGCGAGGGGCAATCTCCTTCCCAAAGGAGGTGGAAGCCACCACCACTACTTCGAAAGACTTGGTCTGAGCGATGGAAGCGAGAGTAGGAGCAATATGCTCACAGAGAGGATAGGATAGAGAAGGGGTGTCGACGATCAGCACTGCTTCTGCTCCGAAATGAGCCACTTCTGAAGCTGCTGTAGTTGCCCCTTTTCCGACAACCACAATAGAAAAAGAGCCCCCTCGTTGGAGCAACTGTTGGGCAAAAGCGATCGCAGACAGCGTGGATCGCTGGAGCTTTTGATGCAGCCAATCTGCAATCACAAGGATATGCTTTTTCATAAGATCCAGAAGACCATTAAATTACTTTTGCTTCTTTGAGGTGATGGACGAGCTCTTGTACCGTTGAGACTCTGATCCCAGCCTTGCGCGGAGCGAGCGGTTCACAAGAAGAGTAGACTATTTTTAATTTTGTATCGGTTAGTAAGTCCATCTGGGATCGTTCTACAAGAGGTTTCTTATTGGCGCTCATGAGCCCTCTCAGCGAGGCGATGCGGACCCCTTGAGGATAAACGTGTGCAATGGGTGTGTGAGCTGAACGCACGCTTTGAGGCCCTACAACACCCATATTGACGGAGACCACTGCAGGTAATATTAAACGCATCCGCAGTACGCCAAAGTCCCCCTCTCGGTGGATCAGCAACCGGGTGTCCTTTTCGCTTTCGATGAAGGTGGTCGATGTCGCTTGAGGCCACTTGAGATAAGAGGCGAGGAGGCTTGCAACTTGACAGGAATCTGTGTCTGCGGCTTGTTGTCCCAGCAGGACGAGATCGGGCTTTTCTAACTCGACGAGAGATTGCAGGGTTCGGGCGACGAGGTCACCGTCGAGGGATTCGTCAGGAGTGGACACCCATATCGCGCGATCGGCTCCAATCGCGAGCGCTGCTTTTAAGATCTTGTTAACCTCCTGAGAGCCCAAAGAGGCGACAACGACTTCTCCGAGGCGCCTTTCCGAATCGGTTCCGTTCTCTGTTAAACGGAGGGCTGCTTCGAGGGCATACTCATCGTAGGGGTTGGGCCTCATCTCAAGCCCGAGCGCTCTTAAAGAAGAGAAGGGTTGAGATATTTGTTCAGCCCGTTCAAGATGAGCAACTTGCTTAAAAGGGACTAGAATTTTCAACATCTGGCCTTAATGGATCTCTTCATAGTCACTTTATCTTGCTTCTTTTAGAATATTTTGTAGGAAATACAAAAAAATAAATAGCTCTTCCTCAGAAAGAGCTATCAAAACTCTTCTGCGTTCTCATGCAGCTTTCATGTGATTATCTGATTATAGGGAGTGGAATAGCGGGTCTTTTATTGGCTTTAGAAGTAGTGGATTACGGGGATGTGATCGTAGTCACCAAAACTGTGCGGGATGAGTCCAATACGAAGTACGCCCAAGGTGGCATTGGAGCTGTAATTTCCTCTGAGGATTCTTTTGAATCGCACATTCAGGATACCCTGATCGCGGGGGGTAATCTCTGTAAGCCGGAAGTGGTTAGTATGTGTGTGCGCGAGGGTCCTTCTTGTATTGCTCGCCTTCAAAAATTTGGTGTTCAATTCGATATGGAGTCTTCTTCTCGCGGGGGGCCTCTGGAGCTCGATCTCCATTTAGAAGGAGGGCACAGTCATCGCCGAATTGTGCATCGCGGAGATGCGACGGGGCGTGAGCTTATCAATGCGCTGCTGGAGGCAGCGGATGATAATCCCCGTATCCGCATGCTAGAGAAGCATATGGCTGTCGATCTGCTGCTGAGCAAAATGGAGAGTGGGACTTCTCTCTGTGTCGGCGCTTATGTGCTCGACATTAAAAACAAGAAAGTGATTACTATTCGGTCTAATGCCACGATCCTTGCGACAGGAGGATCGGGCAAGGTTTATCTGTACACCTCCAATCCAGATATTGCCACAGGGGATGGGGTTGCAATGGCTTATCGCGCAGGTGCAGAAGTGGCTAATATGGAGTTCTATCAATTCCATCCCACCTGTTTATTCCATCCACAAGCGAGAAATTTTTTAGTCAGTGAGGTAATGCGAGGAGAGGGGGCCATTTTGCGAGGTGTCGATGGCATCCCTTTCATGAAGAAGTACCATCCGCTCGGTGAATTAGCCCCTCGGGATATTGTGGCGAGGGCGATCGATTTTGAAATGAAGCGCACGGGCGCTGAATGCGTCTTGCTCGATATCACCCAGAAAAAGCCGTCCTTTCTGCGCGAGCGTTTTCCGATGATCCATGCCGAATGCTTGAAGTTGGGGATTGATATCACAGTGCAACCGATCCCGGTAGTCCCTGCAGCTCATTATCAATGTGGCGGAATTGTCACTGATGTGAACGGCGAAACTTCTCTCCCAGGTCTTTGGGCTATTGGTGAGTGTGCGTGTACGGGCTTTCATGGAGCGAACCGCCTTGCTTCCAATTCATTGCTGGAAGGTGCTGTATTTGCATCAAGGGTAGCCCGGGTGTTGAAGGGGAGAGAAAAGCGGAAAATGCGCGGCTCCATTCCGGACTGGGAAGTGGGGCAAGCGACTGTTTCGGATGAAGCAGTAGTGATCACCCAGGATTGGGACGAGTTGCGCCGTTTTATGTGGAATTACGTTGGTATTGTTCGTTCGACGCAGCGCCTTCAGCGCGCTCTGCGCCGAATTGATCTACTGTGGGAGGAGATTCAAGAGTATTATTGGAACTACGTGGTGACGCGTAATTTGCTTGAACTTAGAAATATCGCTATTGTTGCTCGGCTCATGGTGGAAGCAGCTTTATCGCGTAGAGAGAGCCGAGGTATTCATTATCTGGTCGATTTCCCTTCCGTTCAAAAGAACTATGAAGGGGATACCATTCTCCGGAAAGGGAGCTCCCCTTTCCTTCGCAAATTGTAATCTGAATTTGGGATGCCTAATGCAAAAATTACAGAACACAACGTTAACTTCGATTCCTGCTCCTTCGAACTCTGGTTCAGAAAACACGCTGCTTCAAGTGTTGAGGGATGACTCTACGCTCAATCCTGCATATGATCCCAACCTCTCTGATGAGCTTGTGGTGCAGTTATATCGGCATATGGTGTTGATGAGAATCCTGGATGATCGGATGGTTGCACTGCAGAGACAAGGTCGCATCGGTTTTCATATTGGGTCTGTGGGAGAAGAGGCGTCGATAGTGGGATCGGTGGCGGCTCTTCGTGTTCAGGATTGGGTGTTCCCATGCTATCGGGAATTTGGTGCTGCTCTTTGGCGTGGGCTACCCCTTCAGAGCTATCTGGATAACATGTTTGGCAACAGTCGCGATCGGGTTAAAGGGCGTCAGATGCCTGATCATTATACATGGCGAGAAGGACATTTTGTGTCTGTCAGCTCACCTGTAGGGACTCAGATCACGCAAGCGGTTGGTTTTGCTTGGGCTGCCAAACAGAAGCGAGAAGAATTGGTTACTCTTGTCTATTTTGGAGATGGGGGGACGAGTTCCAGCGATTTCCACAACGGTATGAATTTTGCCTCGGTTTTTAAGGCACCTGCCATCTTTTTCTGTCGAAATAATGGTTGGGCGATCAGTGTTCCCACGGAAAAACAAACAGCAAGCGCAACCTTTGCTCAGAAGGGGGCAGCGTATGGAATCCGAGCTGTGCAGGTTGATGGGAACGATCTCTTTGCTGTCTACAAGGCTACAAAAGATGCCATAGACCATGCTGCGGCGGAAGGAGGCCCAACCCTGATTGAGGCGGTGACCTATCGCGTAGGAGCCCATTCCACGAGTGACGACCCACAGGTCTATCGAGATGAAACAGCGGTAGAGACGTGGCGAGGGCGTGATCCTCTCAAGCGTGTTCGCCTGTATCTGGAACAGAAACAACTATGGGGGGGAATGCAGCAACAACAGTTGGTTGAACAGCTCGAGAGAGACATCAAAGATGCGATTGCAGATGCGGAGCAGGTGGCTCCTCCTGGCTTGTCCACGATTATTGAAGATGTCTATGCCGTACCCCCTTGGCATCTCCGAGAACAGCTTGAGCAGCTGCTTCAAGGAGCCCGTCCGCGGTGATCGAAAACGTGAATGTTTCTGTTTGGCTTTTAAATTGTAGTGCTTTAGAAAAGTAAAATGGTTAGAGCTTAAATCGATGCCTTGCATGAATATGGTTCAAGCGCTTGGGGCTGGATTGCGTTACGCGATGGAACGCGATCCCCGTGTAATTGTAATGGGAGAAGATGTTGGGAAGTTAGGGGGAGTCTTCCGCGTGACCCAAGGCTTGTGGTCTACTTTTGGAGAGGATCGGGTAATCGATACGCCTCTCTCCGAAGGGGGGATTGTAGGATGTGCAGTTGGGATGGCGCTGTATGGTCTTGTCCCCGTTGTAGAGATCCAATTCGCTGATTATGTGTATCCTGCATATGATCAGATCGTCAATGAGCTTGCCAAGTATCGTTATCGTTCAGGGGGGGAGTTTTCTGCGAAAATGGTGATACGGATGCCGCTAGGAGGGGGGATTCGGGGAGGACATTATCACTCTCAATCGCCGGAAGCGCTGTTTGTTCATATTCCTGGCCTTAAAGTTGTCTGTCCTTCGAATCCGTATGATGCCAAGGGGTTGCTTTTGGCATCGATTGCAGATCCCGATCCAGTTCTCTTCCTTGAGCCCAAGCGGGTCTATCGCGCAGTCAAAGCAGAGGTCCCAGAAGGTCGAGTTTTGGTCGAGTTGGGCAAAGCTGATGTTGTCCGCGAAGGTACACATGTGACCTTGATTGCATGGGGCGCTATGCTTTACGAAGCGATCGCTGCAGCAGAGGAGGCGAAAAAGGACGGGATTGAATGTGAGGTTGTCGACTTAAGGACCCTTTGGCCTCTGGATATTGAGACGATTGTGGAGAGTGTTCAAAAAACAGGGCGGGTGATTGTTGTCCACGAGGCACCTAAGACTGGTGGACTGGGAGGGGAGCTTGTAGCTCTTATCCAAGAAAAAGCCTTCTATCATCTTGAGGCTCCTCCTGTGCGCGTGACAGGTCTTGATACTCCTTTCCCTTATATTCTTGAAAAAGAGTACCTTCCGCTTGCCCATCGGATCTATCCTGCCATCCTTGATACGATACGCTTTTGATGGAGGGTCGAATGAATCAATGGGAATTTAAATTGCCAGATATTGGGGAAGGGGTCACAGAGGGGGAGGTTGTAGCGTGGTTTGTGACCGTTGGGGATGAGGTTCAGGAAGATCAGCCTTTGGTTGAAGTGATGACCGACAAAGCAACTATGACCATCACCTCCCCCCGCGCTGGTAAAGTGGTGGAGTTGCGAGGGAAAGTAGGGGAAGTGATCAGTGTTCATTCTGTTCTGGTTGTGTTTGAGGGGGATAGAACTCACCGCGAAAGAGAGGTAGTTGCCAGTGCAGTCGGGGAGATCTCTGGCTCTTTGCCTGGTACACAAAATTCTTTCAATCGTTCTTCATTGGATACTCTAAAATCAGCAGAGAAACATTCCCTTGCTTCCAAGCCTTTGGCTACTCCTGCCATTCGTCAACTCGCTAGAACGTTGCATGTCGAGCTCACGCGGATTCCACCAACAGGAACACGGGGAGAGATCACGAAAGCGGATTTGCTCGCTTATGTTCAGAAGGGGCAAAACACAATCGAAAGTTTAAAAGAGAGCATTTGCTCTTTTCCTCAACAACAATCCAAATATTCTCCTCTTCCGGTCGCTCGACTAGGCCCCTCTTCTCCCTCTGAAGAAAGGGCCCCTTTGCTCGGGATCCAACGTAAGATGGCTGAGAGAATGGAATTGGCTGCCCATACAGCAGCGCTCTCTACTTTTGTAGAAGAATGCAATGTGACTGCGTTGATTCAGTTGCGCAAACGTTTTCAGGCTGCCGTTGAAGTGCAAAATACCAAGCTTTCTTTTCTGCCGTTTATTGTTAAAGCAGTGGTTTTCTCTCTTAAAAAACACCCTATCTTAAATGCGTATCTCGATGAGAAGGCGGGGGAGATCGTCTATAAAAAAGAGTACCATATTGGTATTGCGACAGCTACGAAAGCTGGACTTGTGGTTCCTGTCGTTAAGAATGCGGATCAGAAAAATATTGTGGATATTGCCAGAGATATTGAGCGCTTGGCGCGTGCGGCAAGATCAGGGACGTTGGGATTCCATGAGCTATCGGGCTCTACGTTTACTATCACTTCACTTGGGGCCAAAGGGGGACTGTTTGCAACACCGCTCCCTAATTTCCCTGAGGTGGGGATTCTAGGGGTGCATCAGATCAAAAGGAAGCCTGTCGTTGTCCAGGATGAGATCACCATAGGGGCAGTGATGCTCTTGTCGCTCTCGTTTGATCACCGTCTTGTCGATGGACAAACGGCAGCCAATTTTGCCTATGATGTGATCGGTTATCTAGAGAGTCCCGAACGCTTTCTTTTGAATATTTAAATGTTCATTAGAATAAAGTGGCTATTGTAGTGGTCTCTGTGTGGGTAGAAGGAGGCTCTGCGTCCTATGCTTTTGAAATAAGGTGAGGTAGAAAGGATCACGATCCTTTCAAGCGTCTGGATCACCCTTGATATCATCCTATTTTTAGGGCGCCTGTGGTGTAACCTACGAAAGCCGTTCTTTTATCTTTTCTGTCTCACTCAGTGGTAGCACTAGACGAGAGCTTCTTCGTTTTCTTCATGTTTTGCTTCACCTTGGCAGAGAGGGAGAGGAAGCAGACAGTTTTTTTCATTTTGCTGAATTCTTTTCTTTCTTGTAACGAGGCCAGGGAGTTGCCTCGAGGGAATTCTCTTGATGCGACTTTAGGAGGTGGAGTCATGGCTTATCTTAGAAGTTGCCGAGTGGGATGTATGCTTTTTGTGGTCAGCTGTATTGGATGCAGTGAGAGCCATATGGATTCAGATGCTGAGGAGCTACTTGCCATAGTAACCCAACAGAGCGCGCTGAAATTCATTGACTTATCTGCTTGGAGCAGTCTTAAGCTAATGAATTATGAGGAGATCAATGCTTTTCTGCAAAGGAGAAGCAATAGGATCTCGCACTTCAACTTTCCTTCAGGGGGAGGAAGGCCCTGACCGTATTTCATATTATGGAGAGTGTAGGTGCAGGGATTGTTGGACTGGACCTGCCGATACGAGTGTGACCGATGAGATAATCATCTATCTGGGGATAGATAAGGGGATCTGCATAGATTGATATTGGTGAATACGGAAGTCAATCATGTTGGGCTTGAGTATCTTAAGAAGCTAAATCTACGCGTATTGACGCTAGATAATCTGAGATTGGAGCAGTCTGTGTTGTCGACGGGAGGGATGGGCCATCTGCTTGCATATTGTCCTAATCGTATCTCCATCACTTTCTGCAGCTATGGATTTGCAGAAGAGATAATCCCCTACATTCTCCAATTCTGCCCAAACCTCACCTCTCTCTGGATCGCTGGCAACTGGACTTAGGATTTGAATAGAGAAGACACCGACGAGGTCAAGAACACCCTTTTGAAGTTGACTGTATTCACAGTAGGCGTGGAGGAGCAGATCGACTCATGTGAGCGAGGTCGTAAGGAGATTGCTTGAGGTAACCCTTACGTGGGGTTTAAGAAATGCTTTGAGTTCACCCCCCCGATGATTTTCAGGCTATAAAGTCATAAGGTACAAGGTGTAACCCTGTGGGGGACCAATGCCGATGACAACATGATGGAGGTGCTGAGTGTCTCGTCTTCCCTCCGGGATTTGGTGGTTTGCAGTTCGAAGGTGAGCACACTGCGGAGTCGGTACATTCACGACTTCAGCGGGAGGGTGACCGATGGGGCCTTGGCCTATGCCTAATTCTGGCCTGAGCTGCGCAATCTTTCACTATTTGGCAATCACTTGACTTCTGCGGCGCTTACCCATGCTCGTCGATGACATAAGGACTTTGCTTCGCTTACTCTCTATGGCAATTAATTCAGTGAGGTGACCATTGCTTTGCCTCCTTTGTGGCCTAAGTTGAATGCAGTGACGGTAGGGTTCTGTTCTCTGGAACACGGATTTAAGGATGAGTCTATTGGGTTGGCGACGAAGAAGTGGCCTCAGGTGACCCAGTTGTGGGGGGTGTTACGCTCTCCGATGAGGTATTCACGCAAGCGTGTGGGTGGTCATCAATGAATTCGTTGTCACTTCGCGGATGTCCGCTGTTGACGGACAAGACGTTGTCCATTCCGATGGAGAAGGTATGGCCGAAGTGGAGGTTTTGCGTCTGACGGATGAATTTACGGATGGAGCACTCTCTTGTCGAGGTTACCTGAGCTGAGTGTATTGTTCTGTCCTTATGGGGGAGGGGATAAAGCAATGAGGGGGTGTATAGTCTGAAGGGGAAGTTTCCAAAACTGACGCATTTTCACCTCAGGGGTGAGCAATTCAAGCCCTAGTTAGTGGGGTGGGTGATGGGGGAATAGGGAGAGGATGAAAGAGGTGAAGGTGGAGGACCCGAAGCTGTGTGAGAGTGAGGGAGAGAGAAGGAGCCTTTCGTGGGGAGGGGGGATTATACTGGATGTGAGCAAATGGGGGAAAGGGGAGGGAGTGATTGTGTCCTTTCCAGCGGGGATCCGATGTGGGGACGTGGGTACAGATATCCGAAAAGGACTGCGGTCACGTTGACTGCTCAAGCTGGCCCCATGTTGTCGTTGATTGGATTTGTGGGGGATTGTAAGGGGTGGAGCCTACGGTGACGCTGGACAGTGTGAGGGAATGCACAGCAGTCTTTGGCCCTCTCCCTGCTCGCTTTGCGTATCTCCTTGATGGTGAAGATAAGGGGCTCTACCCTATTCCTGCTGCGTTGATTGGCTACACGGTAGATGCGGTGACGGGGAGGTTGACGCCGATTACTGGTCTTTCGATGAAGGTGAAGCAATGGCCTACCCGTCTGGTCGATGCCTTGAATAGTCAATTTCTCTATGCCAATACCCTGCCTGGAGGGACCATCCATGCCTACCGGGTCCATCCCACCACCGAGCTTCTCACTGAAATCCAAGGGCCTCCCTATTCCATCTGCTCTGCATACATGGCCCTCTGACCCTCTTGACCGATTTCTCTATATTAGCACCAGCTCTGATTCAAAGACTATAGTACATAAAATCGATCCTCTCCCAGGACAATTGTCTCCCGTTCCCGGCTCCCCCTTTCAAACAGAGGAGCATATTCAAATGATCGCAGACGATAGGCTTGGTCATTTTCTCTACATCCCTAGTGTAGGGGGAAATATGTGAGTACGAGATCAAGCCTCATACGGGGAGTTCTCATCCTGTGCCAGGCAATCCTGTGATCCCCGGGAGGACGTCTTGAAGACATCTTCCTCACACCCGGTCCTTCTCCCTAGGGCATTGGTTCTCCTCTTGAATCGCGTTATTCGATTTTGAGAATCGCTAAAAATGCCTGTTGAGGGATTTCCACGCTGCCTACTTGTTTCATCCGTTTCTTCCCCTCTTTTTGTTTCTCAAGTAGTTTTCTCTTGCGGCTAATGTCTCCTCCGTAGCATTTAGCAGTGACGTCTTTACGCAAGGCCCGCACGGTTTCCCGAGCGATAATTTTGTTCCCGATCACTGCTTGAATGGCAACTTCGTATTGTTGCCGTGGAACAAATTCCTTTAACTTTTCTGCGAGCGCTCGTCCTCGAGAGTAGGCTTTCTCTTGGTGGACAATCGTCGATAACGCATCCAGCGGATTTCCGTTGACGAGCATATCGATGCGGACGAGAGGGCTGGGGCGATATCCTATAAGCTCGTAGTCCATCGAGGCGTAACCCTTCGATATGCTCTTGAGTTTGTCATGAAAGTCGAAGAGGATTTCGTTGAAAGGGAGCTCGTACGTGATCATCACTCTTTCCGGGCTGGAATACTGCATGCTCAGTTGAACTCCACGTTTCTCCTGACAGAGTGCCAAAATGGCTCCTACGTACGTAGAGGGAACATGAATGACCATTTTGACGATCGGTTCTTCCATACGTTGAATCAATTGAGTGGGCAGCAATTTTGCTGGGTTTTCCACACGCACCATTTCCTCGTTCGAGAGGTAGACGTGATAGATAACGCTCGGTGCTGTTGTGATCAGATCCAGATTAAATTCACGCTCAAGTCGTTCCTGGATGATCTCCATGTGCAGTAATCCTAAAAAACCACACCGGAAGCCGAATCCCAGTGCTTCAGAGGAATCCGCTTCGAAAGAAAAAGCAGCATCATTCATATGTAACTTTTCGAGTGCATCTCTCAGATCGGGATAGGAGGCACTATCGGTTGGAAACATGCCGGCAAAGACCATCGGCTTAACTTCCTTATAGCCGGGGAGTGCAGCAGGAACTTTTTTCCCCTTATGTACGATGGTATCCCCTACCTTTGTGTCGTGAACGCTTTTGATGTTTGCTGCGATGAAACCGACCTCTCCTGCATGAAGAGTTTCCAAGGTGACTGGAAAGGGTTGAAAAGCTCCTATGTCTGTAACTTCGTATTCACCGCCGGTGGTGAGAAAACGTATTTTATCCCCTTGGCGAAGGATGCCATCGACAACTCGGATCAAGGCGATGGCTCCTCGGTAACTGTCATACCATGAGTCGAAAATGAGGGCGCGCAACGGGGCTGATGCGTCTCCGCGAGGTGAGGGTACTTTATGCACAATTTGCTTGAGAATATCGGCTACACCTACACCTGTTTTCCCACTGCAGGTAATCGCTTCCGAACAATCGAGGCCGATCACTTGTTCAATCTCATGTCTTGTTTTTTCTGGATCAGCAGAAGGAAGATCGACCTTATTCAATACAGGCAAGATCTCGAGATTGTGTTCGAGCGCCAGATAAACATTGGCCAACGTTTGGGCTTCTACTCCTTGTGTTGCGTCGACCACTAAGATGGCCCCTTCACAGGCGGATAGGGATCGGGAGACTTCGTAATTGAAATCAACGTGCCCAGGTGTATCGATCAGATTGAATTGATACACCTCACCTTTCGGACAGACGTATTCGAGGCGTACAGCTTGTGCTTTGATGGTAATGCCGCGTTCCCGCTCGATGTCCAACTTGTCGAGAAATTGTTCTTTTGCTTGTCGTTTAGTGAGAGCTCCTGTCATTTCTAGAATGCGATCTGCAAGAGTACTTTTGCCGTGATCGATGTGTGCAATAATGCAAAAATTGCGAATACGTGAAGCAGCGTGAGAGGTAGGCATACGACCTATCGCTTTAGAGGATTCTGTCCTTTTTCATCAGTATGAATTGAGGCTTTGATTGGTGGTTTGGAGGGAGTAGAAGAGGAAGGGCTCTGGATCGAAGAGGAGATTGGATGGGTTGAAGGCATACTGAGTGGAAGCTGACCTGGGAGAAGATATTGATACTGATGCAACACAAGGTCGATCCCTTCCCGGATGTAGACTGCAACAGGAACTTTCGTGCGTTCGTGGAGGAGTCTGAGCTTATCCATCTGCTCAGGTGTCACGTAAATGGTGGTTGAAATTTTCTTTCGGGACATCCGTGTTGCTACCCTCTACAGTTCTTCGTTGGGTGAGGAGCCTTGCTAACTTGAAGGTTGATTGATTCTCTCTGACATCGCTATACAATACGTGAATATATATGGTCTTTCAAGAAGATACCAATCTAATGATGAGGTATTGTACACAATATATGGAACACCATTAAAATAATTTCTTATTCGCTTGTTTGTAAAATCATGCACTATTTCTTGCTTATTGGTGCTGTTCGGAGGAATGGTATTATATGAATTCTTCTTTTTTCTTTTCTCGAACAGGACGGAATTGGCTTGCTGTTGCTTGTTGGGTAGCTGGTCCCTTTTGGATTTTGTCATGCAAAGGGGTTGGGTCAGTCCCTCAGGCGCAGCAAGAAAATAAGGTGAGTTTTTCGGAGACGCAAATTGTGCACGAACCTTGTGATGTAGAGGGATCTCGTGTGCGGGAAGAGACGCTCAACGTCCAGGGAAAAAAACTGTTTGTCCTACATGTGCTTGCGGGATCGGGAGGATCTGAGATCTGCCGCATGACAAATCTCACTGGAAACGAAAAGGGGGATATTTTTGAGTACTTCTGGCCGACGGGAAAACTGCGCCGACGGGAAGTGTATTATGATAATCAACATAAAGCTGTTGCAATAAGCCTATTCGATGAAGAAGGGCGGCTGGTGCGTCGCCTCATTGCTGTGTTGGGGACTCATCAGGCGGATACGATCGACTACTTTGATCCAGCAACCGGTCAGCTTGTGCGTCGTGGGCGCGATTCAATGGGCAGAGGAGTATTTGATCAGTGGTGGTTTTGGAAAGATGGTGAGTTGCGTGTGGAGATCAAAGACCCAGATCAACAAGAGCCGCTTTCTATTGTGTTTGAACAACCCCAGCAGAAGCAGAGTGAGGAGGTAATACCGCCAGCTGGAGGAATGGATGGGGGTGTTGAAGGAGGTGTGCTCGCAGAAAGTGGGGAAGGAAAAGAAGTTTCTGCGGATGTAGGGGATGATGCTCCACAAGCTGCATCTGCAGCGGAGGCTCGTGGGACTACCAATCAAACTCGTTCTTCTCCAGAGCAGACGCAACAGGGTGGGGGTTCTCATGCAGTTAAAGGGGGGGAAGGAAAGAACAAAACGAAGAGGAAAAAGAATGAAGCATCTTCTTTTATGCCCGAAAAAAAATCATCTTCTCATCAAGATTAAGCCGAAAAGGGGACGCGAAGAATGGTGGCTAAAGCTAATGTAGCAGGGTTACTGGTTTTGATTGCAGGTGCTAGCGCGATGTTTGCTGGTGCCTGTGGAGGAAGACAGAAAGCCAAACAAGAGAGAGAACATACGATAAAAGAAGCTCTGAAGGAGAAAGAAGAGCAGTCATTGTGCGGTGATTGGAAAGGAAATCCAGATATGGAGGCGGAGGAAATCATTGGGATGGGTTCCGCAGTTCCTAATATCCGTCGCGTGTATCAAATCTATCAGGGATTGGGGGATGGAGGAGCCCAGCGGAAGATTCTTGTTTGCCGCGAGATAGATACGAATCTGGATGGTGTCAAGGACATTGTCCGCACGTACAATCAGAATGGAGATCCAACGCTAGAGAAAGTGGATACGAATTACGACGGCAAAATAGATGTGTGGCGTTCATTTGTTAATGGCCAGTTGGTGGAAGAGCAGATCGATCGAAATGGGGACGGGAAACCAGATGAATGGCGTATTTATGAAGATGGTGTGCTTGCCTTTGTGCATAAGGATCGCAACGGAGATGGGAAGCCGGACGAATGGCAATTTTTTAACAACGGCAAACTTGAGCGCATTGGATTCGATGACAGTTTTGAAGGTCGTGTGACCCGCTGGATACGAAATGAAGAGGAATTGCCGTCTGTTGCATCCTCTCAAGGGACTGATCAGCAGGCGGATGGAGGGACAGGGATGGATGTGAGTGCGGCGGATGCAGCAGCAGGTGATGGAGGACCAGCTAGTACAGGACCAACTGATGCGGGAGGGAAGGGGCAACAGGCTGCTGCTTCTTAGTCGCCTCTGTTTCCTCCCTCCTTTTAATGAATGGGAAGGGATGAGAGGGCCTGTTTCTTAATTGGAAAGTACAAAGAACGCTTCTCCGTATTCTTTCAGCAGTTCGACAGCACGGTTCATGTCTTCTTCGGTGTGCCCTCGCGTAATGTTGACTCGCAATCGCTCTTCTCCGTGTTTAACACCGGGATACGTGATTGGGATGATTAAGACCCCACATTCGAGAAGGGCTACGTGCATAAAAAGCGCTTTGCGTTCATCACGGCACATCACCGGCATGATATGCGTGTTGCTTTGCCCGAGATCGAATCCGATTGAAGTTAACCGACTCCGCATGTAGTTCGCTTTTTGGTGAAGCTCGCGCACGAGAGTTGGCCCTTCTTCTTCGAGAATATCAAGTATGGTCGCAGCTGCGGCGACGATCGGGACAGGCAGAGAAGCGCTGAACACAAAGGAGCGTGCTGTGTGTTTTACCAAGTCAACCACATCTCCTGACGCGAGGAGAACGCCGCCGATCCCTCCAAAAGTTTTTGAGAAAGTGGAAATCACAATAGGGACTTTCCCTTGAAGTCCTAGATCTTCTACAATCCCTGTTCCACGCGTGCCTAGGGTACCTGTGCCATGGGCATCATCGCATATCAACACCGCCTCATAGCGATCGCAGATCTCAACCAATTGATCGAGATGAGCGAGGTCTCCATCAAGGGAATAGATCCCTTCGACAACCACAAGCGCATTTTTTCGTTCGCGTGTTTTCAGCGTTCGCTCTAAGCTCTTTGTGGAGTTGTGGTTGAAAAAGCGAATTTCTGGATTTTGTCCGGGGACCCCTGCGGATAAAAATGTTCCATCAAGGATACACGCGTGGCTGAAGCTGTCGAGAATGACCGTGGTGTTCTGATCGACAAGAGACGTTAGCGTACCGAGCATTGCTTGATAGCCTGTTGTGAACATAAGGCATTGCTCAAACCCAAACCACTTTGCAAGTCTTCTTTCAAGCTCGACGTGTTCTACAGTGGTTGCTTGGATGCGCGAACTGGAAAGACCGCAAGCGTACTTTTCAACAGCTTTGATGGAAGCTTCTTTGACCCTTGGGTGATTGGTCAAACCCAGATAATCGTTGGAACTGAAATTGATAATCGGTTTGCCGTGAATGGTTGTGTGGATCCCGCCGGAATCAAACGGAAGAAAGTAAGGGTAAACTTGTTTCGCGCGCGCTTCTCGCACTCGGACTAATTCTTGATAGGCTTTTTGGTCGATCCAAGACACGCTTTACTCCTTTCACGTTGATTGTACCCTATTGGCTTAGGTGCGTCTTTGATGAGAGTGCACTGTTTTATTGATCTCCATCATGCTTCTCGATTATGGTCTACATAGGATAACAGCAGATGCATTGCCATAAAATCCCATCGCTGTCACCAGTGCAGTTTTAAGAGAGGGCGGGGGGGAACCCGCAACGAGAGCGGAAGGCTTAACCCCTTGGAACCAAGCTAAAAGGGCAGCTATGTTCATCGCTCCGCCCGCGCCTAGCGTCTCTCCAAAGATTAGTTTAGGGGCGGCGATGCATGTTTTTGGCCCCAACACCCGTTGAATTCCAGTCAATTCGGCTTGATCGAAAGCAGGAAGGCCCGATAACCCGGAAGCTACAATGTCGATTTCGTTTTTTGAGATCTGGCTGTCTTGAAGGGCGAGGTGGATCGCTTTTTCAACTACTTGTTCCGATGCATAAATCAACTTGGAAGCGGTTTTGGGGGACACCACTGCAGTGCCATAGCCGATAATTTTTGCCATGCAGTGAGCTCCTCGATGGGTGGCCACCTCCTCCGATTCGAGCGAAAAAAAACTGGCGCCTTCCCCTAACCGCACTTGCGATTCGAGTGCTCCTAATTTGTGAAAAGCGAGATACAGTGCCTCGCTGATCGCCTCTGCCCCTCCTACGAGGATAGCATCGGCTCGTTTTGCCTGCAGGAAGATATCCGCACAAGCGACTACATCTAGGGCTCCGCAGTTGCCATCGGATACAGATACATTGAGCGCTCGGAGATCTTCCCAAATGCTTGCATATCCTGCTGCACTGTTGCTTACGGTATTTGGAAATTTGGCGGGGTTGATGTAGCGGGCGTCTTCTAAAATGGCGACTCGACCTAGCTCTGTGACCGCTTCCAGACTTCCATAAGCATTGGAAGAGCAGAGACCTACTCGCTCAGGAGAGAGCTGCACATAGGCTCCATCCTTTTTATAGCCAGCGTCGTGCATCGTTAGCCGTGTGGCGACCACGAGCAGCTTCGTTAGCCGATCCAAGATGCGCAACCCTTTGTCTCCTAGGTATTTAGCTGCATCGAACTGTTGAATTTCTGTGACGTGTGCTTGAGGGTAACGGGAGCTCTGTGCGGCCTCGGTTCGTCCTTCTCGGCGCTGGATGTGTGTGCGAGGGTCGTCCATCGCTTCATAAAAGCTTTCTTTACCGATACCGAGGGCAGAGACGATGCCCATCCCTGTGATGCAGAGAGGGTTCACGCGATTGCTTCCGAGGAAGAGGAGGATTGAAGAGAGGCGCAGATTTCACCGGGGGGTGGAAGTCGTTCAGGTTTTGCAAAACAGATCACTGCATTGTACCCTCCAAAAGCGAGAGAATTATTGAGAACAATATCCGCTTTTCCCATCTTCGCTTGATTACCTACCACGTTTAAATCGCATTCTGGGTCTGGTGTTTCATATCCCAATGTGGGGGGATAAGTATTCGTTTCAAGCGTCAGCACACAAGAGATCGCTTCAAGTGCGCTGGCTGCACCCATACAGTGGCCGAGCATCCCTTTAATGCTTGAAACAGGGATAGACTGGGTGCCAAAAATTTCTTTGATCACTTTCGTTTCGATGACGTCGTTGGCGCGTGTGCCTGTTCCATGCGCATTGATGAAATCGACCTGAGCAGGAGTAATTCCTGAACGTTCAATTGCCCATCGCATCGCTCGGATGCTCCCTTCCGCTTTAGGATGAGGTCGTGTGATATGGTAGGCATCGCAGGAAAGCCCATAGCCACCTATTTCAGCTTGAGGGGTTGCATTGCGCTGGATGGCGTGTTTCTCGGACTCAATCACAAGGATCCCTGCCCCTTCTCCAACAATAAGGCCTTGCCGATTTAGATCGAAGGGCTGACATCGCTCGGGGGCCATTGCGGCAAGCCGAACGAAACCAGTAAATTGAAGCTCTTGCAGCAATTCAGCAGCTCCCGTAATGACAATGTCTGCGCGTCTGGAGCGGATCAGATCGGAAGCAAAACCGATGGCATAGTTCCCTGCTGCACAAGCGGCTGGCAGAGTCAGAGCCATCCCTTCTGCTCCAATCGCGCGGGCGATATGGATTGGGAGAAGGGTAGACCCGAATTTAGGAATCATCGTTTTTTTGATAGCATGTGGCCCTTGTGCGATCCAGGCGTGATCCAATTCCTCAAGGATCTGAGCTTCTCCCATTGTCGTCCCGATTACGACTGCGGTGCGGGGGCCTTTGAGTGATTTGAGAGGGAGGTGTGCATCGGCAATGGCCATGCGGGCTGCAGCGAGTGCCATCGCTGAGCATCGACCCATCCTGTGCAATTCGGCAGAGGTTAGGTGATCGGGGGGATGGAAGTTTTTGACTTCCCCTCCGTATTTGCGCCCAAGAGTCGACACATCGAAGGCTTCGATAGGTGAGATCCCGCTTTGGCCTCGCTTGAGCGCTTCAAAAAAAGCGGCCCGTCCGAGCCCGATCGAGCTGACAACGCCGACCCCCGTAATCAAGGCCCGTGGAGTTGGAGAAATGGAGGGATGGGGAAAGAAATTTAACATTTAGTTCAAGTCATTGTGTAGTCTAGCCTTGCATCGAAGCCTACCACGAAGTAGAGGGCGCTGGGAGATAGATTCAATTGAAGGAGACGAACGTGTCATGAACATAGCACCTACCCTTGTCGATGCAATACGGGCACTTGCCTCTGAACACCGACATGGCTTTACTTTTCTTCAGTCGGATGGGAGCGAATCCTATTATCCTTTTTCTCTTATTTATCAGCAAGCGGAGTGTCGTGCGGCGCATCTAATCGCGCATGGAATTCGAAAGGGGGAGCGTGTCGCCCTGATTGTTCCAGAAGAGGACGAATTTATCCTCAGTTTCTTAGGGGCGATGATTGCAGGGGCTGTTCCTGTTCCGATTTATCCTCAGCTTTCCTTTAAAGGCATAGAGACCTACTATGCGATTGTTGGCCATATTCTGGATGCCTGTGCTCCTGCGCTCGTGATTACAACAGGGGCTGTTAAAGCGATTCTTGAACCGGTGTTGGCTCAGCATTCCGATGCCAAAGCGGTGATCACGGTTAATCAATTCAAAGAATCCGTAGGCCCTTTCCATACGGTTGATGTTCAGCCGAGCGATTTGGCATTCTTGCAATTCACTTCAGGGAGTACTTCTCGCCCTAAAGGGGTCATGGTGACGCATGCCAATTTAATGGCGAATGCCTATGCGTTTATGGTGGAGGGGGTTCATAAGGATTCATCGGTAGATAAGGGGGTCAGTTGGCTCCCTCTTTTCCACGATATGGGGCTCATAGGTTTCGTTATCGGACCTCTTGCAGTGAATATTCCGGTGGTTTTTATCCCGACCTCTTCTTTTGTTCGGACCCCTCGTCTCTGGCTGGAGACCCTCCATAAACATCGCGGTACTTTAACGTTTGCCCCCAATTTTGCCTATGCGCTTATCGCAAAGAGGATCCGAGAAAAGGATATCGCCCACATGGACCTGTCTTGCATTCGGAGCGCAGGATGTGGAGCTGAGCCGATTCAAGCGAAAACCTTGCGGGAGTTCGCCACGCTCCTCGCCCCTACCGGTTTCAATCCCAAGGCTTTGCTGCCTTCGTATGGGATGGCGGAAGCGACACTTGCGATCACCTTTTCTCCTCTTTTTTTGGGCCTTTCTGTCGATGAAGTCAGCATATCTTCGTTGCAGGGAGGGACTCCTTGTCCAGCGTGTCAAGGAGATGAGGAAACGATAGAAGTTGTCAATTGTGGTAAGCCTTTTGTGGGTCATGAGATCGGTATAGTTAATGAGCAGGGGGAGCGTTTGGGAGATCGTCAAGTGGGGCAAGTGATTGTCCGCGGCCCAAGCGTTACGGCTGGGTATTATCGTCATCCTGAGTCCACCCAAGCCGCATTTCGCAATGGATGGCTCTACACGGGCGATCTGGGGTATACGGTAGACGGATCACTTTTTATTTGTGGCCGTATGAAAGATGTGATCATTATACGGGGACGCAATTTCTATCCGAGCGATATTGAGTGGATTATTTCTGAACTCCCTGGAATTCGTCGGGGGAACGCGGTTGCGATTGGGGTAGAGGTAGAAGGGGAGGAGCAACTTGTTGTCTGTGTGGAGGCGTTAGGAGGAGAACAAAAGGGTCTTATCGAAGCCATTTCGTCAACGATTACATCAGCATTTGGACTGACGGTGCATAAAGTGGTGTTGGTTGCGCCTGGTACGTTGCCTCGCACTTCAAGTGGTAAATCACAGCGGTCTAAAACGAAGGAGATGTATCTCAAGGGGCAGCTGACCACCCGCGACCGTTGCCGAGAGGGCGAGGATAATCAATCCGTGTAAAGCAGAAGGAAAAAAACCGCGCGCGTTGACTTGGAACGTCGAATTGGATAGATGTGGCCTATCTCATACGAGAGGTGTCATTCATCGTTATTTGTTGGAAGGGAGATTAGGGTTCTTATCCTGTTTGTTTCTCCAGTGCTGTAGGGGATTGAGAAGGGGAGTTCATCAAAAAGAATGGCTTAGAATTAAGTATCTAAAAATGGGAGGCGCCCTATGGCGACCAGCAGAGAAGAATTACTAAATATCTTTTGCATAACAGCCTCAGCAGTTGTCGAACGTGAATTTCAAACCGTTGAAGAGCATACCGTGATCAGCGAATTGGGGATTGATTCTCTCAATATGCTTGAAATCATAGGGGCGATGGAGCGTGAATTGAATATTCAGATCCCTGATGATCAGCTCACAGGAATCAATACTGTTCGCGACCTTCTTGAAGTCGTTGCGAAACGTCAACAAATGGTGGAATAAGTAAAGCCAGTTATCATCACAATGGAGATATCCGGATAGAGAATCATGGTGCCAACAACTCTTAAAGAAGATTTACGTGCTCTTATTCAAGAAATCGCCGAAATTGATAAAGTAGAAGAGACAGCGTTATTTAAAGACTTGGGTATCGATTCGATGATGGGGGTCGAGATCGTTGCTGCCATTGAACGCCAATACAAAATCACGATTCATGATTCAGAATTGCAGCAGGTTTCTACCCTTGAAAAGTCCTACGAACTCGTCCGGCGCAAGCTCGAAGAGAAAGAGGCGTCTCCTTTTGAAGCGACCTCATGACAGTTTCTGTTCCCCTCTTTCAGCGCGTCTCCTCTTCCTTCCATTTTGCTGAGGAAGAACAGAAGATCCTTTCCTTCTGGAAGGAGAACCGGATTCTCGAGCGTTCGCTTTCCCAGCGCGAGGGAAGACCTCGTTTTGTTTTTTATGAGGGGCCCCCTACTGCGAATGGCTTGCCTCATAATGGGCATGTGCTGACGAGGGTAATTAAAGATCTTTTCCTGCGGTATAAAACGATGCAAGGCTTTTTCGTCCCGAGGAAAGCAGGTTGGGATACCCATGGCCTTCCTGTGGAAGTGGAAGTGGAAAAGGAGCTCGGTATCCACGGAAAGGGGGCTATCGAGACCTGTGGTGTTGAACCATTTGTTCGACATTGCATGAAGTCAGTGTTCCGATATACAGAGGAATGGGAAAAGATCACCGAGCGGATCGGATTTTGGGTCGATCTGTCTTCTGCCTATGTTACCTACCATCAGGAGTATGTGGAGAGTGTCTGGTGGGCTCTGTCCCAGCTGCATCGCAGAGGCCTGCTCTATCAAGGCCATAAGGTGGTGTGGTGGTGGTCTCAAGGGGGGACGGCGCTCAGTGCTGCAGAAGTAGGGCAAGGGTATAAGCAAGTCGACGACCCAGCGATCTATGTTGTCTTCCCTCTCGTAGATGAATCCGATCGTGCGCTTGTCGTATGGACGACCACGCCGTGGACACTCCCCTCCAATGCTTATGTAGCTGTACATCCAGACTGTCTCTATGCGGAGGTGAAGATCGGTTCATGGCGGTGTATTGTTGCTCAAGAGCGTGTCGCTCCTTTGGCTGACAGTCTTAAGACCCCTCTTTCGGTGGAACAGGTTTTCAAAGGGGACTCTCTTGTTGGCAAGAGGTATCGCCCACCTTTTGATCTGTACGCTGCGTCTTGGTTCGATACGACTGTCACAAAAAAAACGGGTGAACAGATCCCCATGTATTGGCGGGTCGTAGCTGCAGATTTTGTCGAACTCAAGACAGGGACGGGGCTTGTCCACATTGCTCCTGCTTTTGGAGAGGATGACCATCGGGTCCATTTGCGTGAACTGGCTCGTCTTAAAAAACCTGCAGACGTTCCTCTTCTGTGCGCTGTCCGGGAAGACGGGACGTTTGTTGATCAATTTTCCGCTTATCGTGGTAAGTGGATTAAAGACTGCGATAAGGCACTGCAGATGGAGCTCCGTGAGCGTGACCTTCTGATCCATGCGGAAGTGATCCGCCATGACTATCCTTTCTGTTGGAGGGCGGACGGGGATCCGCTCATCCAGTATGCCAGACCCGCTTGGTATATCCGTACGACGGATTTTAAAGAGCATGCTCAGGCTGCCAATCGACATATCCACTGGGTTCCTTCCCATGTTGGAGAGGGGAGGTTTGGTGACTTTCTCGCGAACAATGTGGATTGGGCCCTTTCGCGAGAGCGGTACTGGGGGACTCCTCTCAATATTTGGATCAATGATAAAACAGGGGCTACTGAAGCTCCGTCTTCAGTAGCCGAAATTCTGGCTAAGAATCCTGCGGCTTTTGATGCTTTTTATAAAGCGCGAGAGGAAGACCCTTCGCTCCCTTCTCATCTTATGGTGCATAAGCCTTGGATCGATCAAGTAACCTGGCAGAATCCAGGCGAAGAGGGAATCTACCGCAGGGTTCCTGATGTTGTGGATTGTTGGTTCGATTCAGGGTGTATGCCTTTTGCACAGTGGGGGTTTCCGCATGCTGGACAGGACGAATTTAAAGCAAGTTTTCCAGCGGATTTTATCTCGGAAGCGATCGACCAGACTCGTGGATGGTTCTATTCATTACTGATGGTCAATCTGCTCCTCCCCCAAGGGAAAGAGAGCCAGCAAGAGGACCATGCCGAGTGGATCCGGTCTATCCCTTCCTACCGGACTTGTTTGGTGCTTGGCCATGTGAGCGATTGCCATGGCAAGAAAGAGTCCAAATCGAAAGGAAACTTTATCCCCCCGGAAGTGATTTTGGAAAAGGTTCGGATGGAATTTGCCGTTTTTTCAGCACAGGATTTCCCTTTTCTCCAAAGTGCTCCAGGGGTTGCTTGGATAGCGGAAGATGATCTCCAAGGGCTAGATGTAGCCGGCGGATCGGTCTTGCGGGTATATTGCAAGGAGACCCCTGAAAAAGCGATCTCATTGAAAGTACAAGCGGACAAGCGGCTTCGTAGGCGTATTGTGATTGTGCATGAAGAGGATTGTTTTGTGTTGAGAATCCGTCCTACTTCTCAAAAACACGTCAAACCTTCGGATATCTCCTGGCTTCCAAGCCAAGAGCGGATTTGCTTGGAAGATACAGCAACTCCTGCGCCAGGGGCAGATGCATTCCGTTGGTTTTTTTATGCTTCGAGTCCACCCTGGAACACCATCCGTCATTCGTTGTCGAATGTTCGTCTGGCACAGCAGGAGTCCCTTCTCAAACTCAGGAATGTCTATTCGTTTTTCACCATCTATGCGTCGATTGACACTTTCAATCCCTGGACGACTTCAGATGCGGATCGGGTCCCATCTATTGAGACGTTGCCGGAGATGGATCGGTGGATTCGCAGTGAACTTATGCTGACACTTCAGAGTGTCCGTTCCAGTCTCGATGCGTTCGATGTCTATGCTGCGGCGCAACGGTTGAAAGGCTTTATTGATAACCTCTCTAACTGGTATGTCCGTCGCTGTCGCGGCAGGTTCTGGCGATCGGGGTGGGATTCAGACAAGTCCAACGCGTACAGTACGCTCTATGACATGTTGGTTACTCTCGCTTCTGCCATGGCTCCATTCGTTCCTTTTATGGCTGAAGAGATATATCAGAATCTGGTATTTGAGCCCGCTCGTCGTTTAGGCAAGGAAGTTCCGAGAAGTGTTCACCTTACTTCTTATCCATCTCCTCAGGAATCGTATATTAATCTCCCCCTTTCTCAAAAAATGAGTCATTTGCGTGAGCTGGTCAGTGTGGGACTCCAAGTGCGCATGCAACACCAACTGAAAGTACGCCAGCCGCTTCAGACTGCTTATCTGGTGGTGACAGATCCTCATATTCAACAATCACTCGCATCGGCTGAAGAATTAATTCGGCAGGAGCTCCATGTTCTCTCGATCTCCTGGTTGTCCCCTTCCCAAGCGCACCATTTGGTTGATTATCGGCTAAAGCCAAATTTCCGATCATTAGGGAAACGTGGTCTTGGAAAGGAAGCCCAGCGGCTCAAGTCACGCTTTGCAAAACTCTCATCGGAAGAGGCGTTTGAACTCCATACCTCTCTCTTCACGCAGGGCTCGTTTCTCTTCGATGGAGTTGAGCTTCGCGTGGGTGATGTCGAGGTGATCCTTGAAGCCAAAGAAGGGTATGCAGCTTCTTCTGGGAAGGTAGGAGCTGTCGTTCTCGATACCAAACTCGATGATATGCTGCGCGGATTGGGATTCGTGCGTGAGTTGCTAAACCGGCTTCAACATCTTCGGAAAGAGAAAGGACTTGAGTTTACGGATCGAGTCGCTCTCGTTCTAGGCGTGGAGGGGAGTCATCTCCACGCCCTTTTGGAAGAAAGAGCCCAAGAGATTCGCGAGGAAGTACTCGCTGAGTCGTTCTCTGTCGTCTCCCGCGATCAGCTCGCCTCTTCCCCCTTGGAAACGCAAGAAGTCCAAGTCGAAGGGGAAACCATGCGCGTACACATGAAATTGTGGACAGGATCAAAAGAAGGGGAAGGGGGAGGTGCTCTCTCATCTACCCCTGTTTCTGTCTTTCCGACCTTTTCTTCATTGATTCCAACTCCCATGCAAAAAGAACAAGTCCCCTTGCCTTCTTCTTCTCCTTCCCCATTTCGTCCCCCGTATGGTTTCCTTGCGATAGTTTTTTCACTCTCTTTTCTGACCGATATGCTAACCAAAAGGTGGATAGAGCACCATTTACGCGCCTACCCGCATTATCAGGAAATTATCCCGAATTATTTGGCATTTACATTGGCTGAGAACAGGGGAGGTGCCTGGAGTTTGTTGCACGATGCGCCGGAATCTTTCCGTCGCCCTTTTTTCCTACTCGTTTCTATTATTTCCATGGTCTTTATCCTCAACCTCTACCTTCGCCTTGAGGCTAGTCAGAAAGCCCTCAAGTGGGGGCTTGCCCTTGTGTTGGGGGGAGCCTTTGGGAATCTCGTGGATCGGGTCTATTACGGTTATGTAATCGACTTTATCCACGCTCATGTGATTTGGAATGGAAAAGACTACCGGTGGCCTACTTTCAATGTGGCGGACATCGTGATCTGTGTGGGAGCCGGTCTGATGGCGCTGGATATGGGTCAGGGGGGGCAGAGGAAGAAGGAACCTGTCGATCATTCCTCTTCTCAGCGAAGCGTTTAGCCTTGCTACCCGCCCTTCTCTTATAGAGCGCTTCCTATTTCATCAGGTAAAGATTTGAAATCCTTTTAGGTCTGACTCCTTACACTATGAGAATCGTCTTGGACTAAACTTGTATTCCGAATAAATTAAGACATGCTTAATTTATGCTTCTAAGAAGAGAAAGAGAGGAAAAAGGGAACTGATGCAGAGCTAGAAAGCTTGTCTAGATTAAAGTTGGGAATAGAAGGGACAGACATTGTACAAGAGCAGAAAGAGGAGACGGAATTTCTACAAGGGGAGACGAATAGAGAGAGTACAAAAGAGGATGTAGAGTAAGAATGCGCCAATCATGACACTGAAGACTTTGAACAGCAAACACTCCATCTGAAGAACCTTCTTGAGTTAGTACTTTGTGAAATTGCTACCTATCTTCCCGTCTCTGACGTGGGCACATTCAACAATACTTGCCATTTCTTTCGCGATCCGTTCGCATCCATGAGCGAAAGGGGCATTTATATTCCTGTTTGGGCTGTTCACCTGAATTTTCTATCCAACGTGCAACGCGAGCCTTCCTTCCTGCGGAGGACATTGAGGCAGTGTTCCGTCTTGCCATATCCTCTTTTCCCCTTTCCCAAGTGTGATGATCGAATTCTTGTGCGTGCAATATAGTAAGCTGATGGTTGCAGACTTTGAGGAGATCACCAAGTTCCTATTCTAACAATCCATCTTGATTACTCTCGCATCCCTCCAGAGAGAGGGGTTGGAGGCCTTTTCGGATCCAAGTCCTCTGGCCAAAACGCTTCAACGAGTCACTCTAGCCAACGCTTATCCTGGAGTCTGCCCTCAGTCGGATTCCCGTGAGGACAACTGGATAGATCGATCGAGGAGGTTACTGGAAGTGATACTCAAGCCGGGGTTCGAAACACTACGAACAGCAATTGAGAAGGGGAGACAAATTTACTGGTGTACTATCATGCCTCTATTGAATCCTCTGAATGTAGGACAGCTTTCCTCTCTGTGCTTGATGAATTTAATCAACATGTTGAGCCAAAAACTTCGCTTAAACTCTACATGATCAAGGTCTGCTTCGTGATCAAGAGGAGTGTGAACGTATTGCAGAGATTCTGTTTGCTACTGTGGACTTTTCAAAGGAAACGCTTGATGCATTTCTGTTCAATTGCCTAAAACTGTCAGAGGAATGGAAAAAAACATTGAGAAATTGTGGGTTGGATACCAAAATGCACAGCAATATCAGTGGCTCCATGAGTTTGTGGTTCGGTGTCGCGATTTGCGTGAGCTGTGTGTCATCAATGATTGTGTATCGTCAATGATAAAGATGACCAGGGAAATGAACGGTACTTTTATCTGAGTTGCTTAGAGTTAGAGTAGCCCCCTTCCTCTGAACTCGAAAAACTCGAGTTGAACAATATACCAGGTGCAAAGCCATTTCGCACATGCAGCTCAATGGAAGGCGCTGGCTCACCTTCGCTTGTTCGACGCCAACCTTAATGATGAAGCAATCCAAGAGCTTGCCTCGCTGCAAAGAGCACACTCCAATTAGAAAATTAGAAACGCTGGCGTTAGTTGGGGGTCATTTCACCGATCGCGCGCTTGCAATTTTTTACACAGAAACACCCAATGAGGATCCTGACAATCCTGGCCAAAAAAACGTGTCTCAACAAGTTATGAATTGAAGGGGAACGATTTACAGATAAATTGTTTGGTGAGTTTCCTCCACATTGGAAGCAGCTTGATGTGCTGAACGTTGGGATTTTTTTCCACTATTCAAAGAGATGACTTCAGTCACTTGGTGCTTTACCGAATTTTAAACGCATCAGCTTATCAGGGCAGGTACAATCTCCTTCTACTACATAGGGTCGATTGATCACCCGCTTATCGAGTCATTCTCGAGAGGAGTAATATCATCTACAGGCGGGAGAGTTTCTAAAAACTCATCCAGGTATGGTCATTCTTTGGATTCTGGGGAAGTACCATCGAGAGTATGTGTTCGATGATTTTTGAAGACAGGGAGATGCTTTGACGGCTCTTTTGTTCTCTCTCTGAAATTCTGCAAGATAGCTGGGGGATTCTGTGAGAGGAAGCCAAATGAGAGGTGAGCCTGTTCAAGCGCTTGACAAATGATGGAACTTAAGGTGATTCCAGACCACATGAGCAGTGTTGAGATTCTTGATGGTAAGCGTATCGCCGAAACGGTAAAGCAGGAGGTGCGCTTGGAAGTGGACGCGTTTCAGAGCATGTATGGTCGTCCTCCTGGGCTCGATGTCATTTTGGTTGGAGAGAATCCAGCTAGTCAGATCTATACGCGCAATAAAGAAAAAGCATCTCTTGAAGTGGGGATCAAAGGGCGCAGGCACTTACTAGAAGCTTCGTTGTCTCAGGAGGAGCTTCTTGCCCGCATTGAGGCACTCAACGCAGATCCAACAGTCGATGGAATTTTGGTCCAACTCCCCCTTCCGCCGCATATTTCAAAGGAAGCCGTTATTTCTGCCATCTCCCCCTGGAAAGATGTGGATGGATTTCATCCTTTCAATGTCGGCTTGCTGGCTTTAGGCCGTGCTCGGCTTGTACCTTGCACCCCTCTTGCATGCATGCGACTCCTTGCAGAAGCCAAGATCCATCTCAGAGGGATTGATGCTGTTGTGTTGGGGCGCAGCGTAATTGTTGGAAAGCCAGTAGCACAACTTCTTCTCGCTGCGCATGCGACGGTGACCATCGCCCATTCACGGACTGCGCATTTGCTGCATCTATGCCGGCGGGCAGATCTTGTGTTGGCTGCTGTCGGACAGCCCGAGTTGGTGCGAGGGGATTGGCTCAAGGAAGGGGCTGTGGTGATTGATGTGGGAATCAATCGGGTCAAAACAGCGGATGGAGATGCTCGGATCGTTGGCGATGTTTGCTTTGAAGAGGCAAAAGAGCGGGTCCGTGCAATCACCCCAGTACCGGGGGGAGTGGGTCCGATAACAATCGCTTGTTTATTAAAAAATACCTTGCGCGCAGCGCGCGAGCGATTGAAAGCCGAACGCGCTACTCTGAGCAGTAATTAACTCAGCTTGAAGAAAGAAAAAACCTGAAGCGGTATGATTAAGTCTGAGTGGATGGATGTCATTTTTATTCAGGAATAATCGCCGTAAGTGGGATGAATGGAATCGGAACCACGGTCCGAATATAAAGGTTCGAACGATCATCCATTGCTTTGACCCTTGTCTATCCGATTCCATGCAATCCATTTAGCGGTGCTGTCTCCCGTTACGGCTTTGCAACTGGGAGCCCCTATTTATTGTACCCTGGGAGATAGAGAAGATATCATCCCATACCTGGACCGGGTTAAGTCTGATCTTGCTTCGTTGGGTTTGGGGCTAGGACTGGTTGCTTGCGCGTCACCTGTCGCTAATACAAACAAATGATGGCCAGTCACTTGGGGGCATGATTGGCCATGAGTGGGTTTTGATGGGGGGTGTATAAGCTCATGGCCACGAGTAGCTCATTGTTCTCTTGTACCACTTATGGATGGGTTGTAACAGGTGTTGGTATGACACAACGCTTAGCTCCCGGCTGCCTGCTTGTATAATAGATATCTTTGACTTCATCCGCCGACGATATGGCTCTGTTCCAGAACGCCGCTTCTCCGATAAGACCATCAAAAGGGAATATGCCTTTCCACTTCCTAACATAGGTGGTTTCCCTGAGACCTCGCCTATCGATTCATATGCATGGGCTTCTTGAATGATAAGAGCTCCATTCATATAAAGGAATGCCGTTTTCTTTGAAGGGTCAAAAACAATCACTGGATGAACTCTTTTGTTGGCAGCGAGTATATTGATCCCTGCAACAAATTGTCTCCGTCCACCTCAATAAGATATTCTTTTCGTTAACTTCTGATTATATATCCCTTACCATAATCGTGCATACATCTTGCTGTAAGAATTGCGAAATTGTTTAGGGTGGGAATAGAGCTGGGTTCGATATACATATCGATAGAGGAGGCTGTATTATTTGGATCGAGGGAATTAATTGAATCTGATCCTAGCATTAGCATTCGATACTTGTCTGAAGCTGAACGGAATCGGAACCACGGTCTGAATCGAACTCGAATGATTATTTGGGGTCTTGAGTCGAGTCTATACCATCATTTTTATACCATTTGGCAGCGACGTTCCCTTTTCTGCGGCTTGGAGGCTGGGGGGCCCTGTTGTGTCGTATCCTGAGAGATAGAGAACGACCTCCTTCTTTGGGATGGGGATGCAGGGAGTCGGAGGTGGAGGAGGAAGATTATGAGGAGGAAGTAAGGAGGACGGAGGATTTTGCCGCCTTCTGTTTTTGTTGAAGGAGCATTTTCTGTTGCAGCGGCAGCAGGAGGGTTGTTGTCTTGGTTTTTATTACTGCAGCGGCTGCCTGCGAATAGAGCAGAGGGAGGAGATCCAGAAAAGGGAGAGGAGTGTGCGAGGGGATATGGTTACAATGAACCAAGAGTTATCCTTTCCGTGAGCGGAATGAAAGTGTAACGGGTTATTAATTAGCTGTTTCCATGTATATGATGGCAAGGGGGCTTGCGTGTAACTCGAGGTGAGGAAGGTATTGGGGGCGGATGTATTGTGATGAGACCAGAGGTCTTGCGATCTGTGTCTAGATAAACTGGGCTTCTCCTACTTCTTGGGTTTTGAGATCGGGGTTGCTAGGCCTGGAAAATGCTAGGTGATATGCTCTGGAAGAGGATAGAAGAGAGGGATGAGGAGAACAGGGACTTGGAAGGGGGCTGCTTCACGAGATGGTTGTTTCCATGATCCTATTCTGTGGACAGGGAAGAGGGGCTGAGTTCTTTATCCTCCTTGTTAAGCTCCGTCCGAGGACAAAAGCTTAGAGAGGATCTGATCGAGTTCATCTAGATTTGTGTAGTGGATTCGGATTTCCCCTCGGTTCCCTTTATCTTGAAGGGTGACCCGCGTCCCCAAGGCATGGGTGAGTTGTGTTTCGAGATGACGGATCGCAGATGTTTTGGTTGGGGAACCCCCTTTTTGCCGCTGTTTGGTTTTTGTTGAAGAGGGGTTTACTTGACGGATCAGACCTTCCGTCGCACGGACGGAGAGGCGTCCCCGAATCACTTTTTCTGCGATCCTTGCCATTTGCTCTGGATTGGAGAGACCTAATAAGGCGCGCGCATGCCCTTCTGAAAGGGCGCCGGAAATGACTTGCGTGCGGACTGCAGCGGGGAGACGGAGAAGGCGCAAGCTGTTGGTCAATGTGCTTCGATCTTTTCCTAGCCGTTTGGCTAGAATCTCGTGGGTGTAATTGTGCTCTTCCAGCAATCGTTGAATGGCTTCTGCCAGTTCAATGGGATTCAAATCTTCTCGTTGCACGTTTTCTACAAGGGCGAGCTCGAAAGCATTCCGTGCGGAAACGTCTTTGACGACGACGAGCACCTCTTTGAGCCCTGCTTGTTGGCTGGCGCGCCATCGCCGCTCTCCTGCAATCAGCACAAATTGATCAGGGACGTGTTCGCTGCGACGCACGACAAGCGGTTCGAGCATTCCGTGCGTTCGAATCGAAAGGGCTAATTCCTGCAAGGACGAGGAGTGAAAAAACTGCCGTGGTTGCCCTTCTTGAGGAATGATTTTCTCAATAGGGCACAAGAAGAGATTTTTGGACCCATAAGGAGAGGAAGGGGAAGAAGCAGTGGGGAAAAGGGCATCTAACCCCCGCCCGAGAGGGCGCCTTTTATTTTGTTCAGAACTCATTCGCCTCTCGCGTTGGAAGAGGAAGAAGAAAGCAAAGCCGCTTGATTTGTCTCAAGAAATTCCCGAGCGAGCGCTAGATATGCTTGAGACCCTTTTGACTGTACATCGTACAGAATAGAAGGTTTACCGTGGGAAGGAGCTTCCGATAAACGCACATTGCGTGGGATTATTGTATTAAATACCCGAAAGTGTCGCTGAACTTCGGCTGCTACTTGATGGGCTAAATTGTTTCGTGAGTCGAACATCGTGAGCAGAATCCCTTCGATGTCTAGAGATGGATTGAGGTGATGTTTGATTCGATCAATGGTTGCCATAAGATGTGTGAGCCCTTCAAGGGAATAGTATTCGCATTGGAGGGGGACCAACACCCGATGGGAGCTAGTGAGCGCGTTGACAGTGAGGAGCCCTAAGGAAGGGGGGCAGTCGATCAGCACATATTCGAAAGAGGAGGGGTGACTCTCTTGGAAACCCCGCAGCGCTTTTTTAAGACGGTAAGCGCGGTCTTCTTCGTCGATTAACTCAATTTCAGCGGCTACTAGATTTTGATTGGCGGGCGCGATGAGTAGATGCGGAATCTCTGTTGGTTGAAGGACATCTGCGAGGGGGGCTTGCTCGATCAGGCAGTCGTAGGTGCTGAGCGTGAGCTCTTGGGGACGAATCCCTACCCCCGAGCTCGCATTTCCCTGGGGGTCCATGTCGATGAGAAGGGTTGGATGTTCTGCTGTGGCGATGCAGGCAGCTAGGTTGATAGCCGTTGTTGTCTTTCCGACCCCCCCTTTTTGACTTGCGATAGCCATTGTGTAGAAAGAAGGAGCAACGATGGATGAGATAGAAGGAACCATGATTGTTGAGGATAAATGCTTGCTCTGTCGGTGTATAATACACTGTATGTAAATGTATTGATCTATCTTTCTTAGCGTGGTAAAAAAAGGGAATTCATGTTCGTGTCTCTTCCCGGGGACACTTTGGCCCTCGAGTCATGCCTCGGCTCGAGGGTTTTTTTTGATCTTTGCTTCATGCTGACATCCATTTCATTCTAGGTCTTGAGATCATGGCTTGACGTGGCAGATGAGCCATGTATGCTTCCACTCCTCATGCAAGTCAAGACACAGCGTACATCTCCTATCACCATACAACTCGATGTAGAAATTCCAGTAGATACTGTGAAATCTTACGTCGATCGAGCTTATTCTGATTTCATTCGTAAAGTGAAACTGCCTGGTTTTCGCCCGGGTAGGGTGCCTCGACATGTGATTGCTCAATTGCCAGCATTTCAGCAAGAGATTGCAAAGGAGGTTATTAAAAAACTGGTCGATGAAACATTTCCTAAGGCCATTGCTGAGCAAAAGCTGATGCCTGTAAGCACTCCGTCTATTAAGCCTCAAGCGACAGACGAAATACACCCTTCTCAACCCTTTATGTATACAGCTTCTTTCGAAGTGGCACCTGAAGTGAAAGGGGTGAAATACGAGGGGTTAGAGCTGATTCGACCTAGCATCGCGGTGACAGACGCAATGGTCGATGAAGCGCTGGAGGAGCTCCGTCAGCGCTATGTTTCTCTCCAAGTTCCGCAGCCCCCTCGCGCTGCTCAGGAGCAAGATGTTCTGATGGTGGAGATGGACGTATGGGTCAATGGCAGAAAGATCAATCGCAAGGGGAGTCACTCCTTATCGATAGAACTGGGGGTTGGACAGGTACTGCCAGCTGTCGAGCAGGCTTTGTTGGGCAAGAAGGCGGGCAAAGAAGTAGTGGTAGATACCGTTGCCCCTGAAGACCAGGCAGCCCCTGCAGTTCGGGGTCAAAGAGTACGCTACAAATTCTTGATCTCTGAGGTGAAAGAGAAGGTGCTCCCTGCGCTCGACGAAGAGTTCGCCAAAGATGTTGGAGAATTTGCGAACATCGAAGAGTTGAGGGTACATCTCAAGCAGAAGTTGGAAAAAGAGATGAAACAGCGTGCGGACGAAGCGCTCGCAGAGCAGATCATCGAACGATTAAGTGAACTCAATCCGATGGAAGTCCCCTCCTCTCTTGTCCAGCGGCAGCAGAAGTTTGTGGAGGAGGAGATGTGTGCTGATGCATTGCGCACATCTTTTAAACGCAACGTTGAAGCAAAACCATTACTGACCCATGAAGAATTGAGGCGTGAAGCGGAAAAAAAGGTCCGGGCGGGGTTCATTATGGGGGCGATTGCACAAGAGCATGGTCTTAAGATCGCTCGAGAGGATATCGAAAAGGCGTATCAAGCGATTGCAGAGGAATCTGGAAAGAACGTCGCAAAGGTTAAGGCGGAGTATGCTGGTCAAGAGAGGCAGCAGATCTTGATGGGGATGATTCTGGAAGATAAAGTCCTGACATTAATTGAGAGTAAGTCTGTGATCAAAGAAGCATCGGATGAACAGAGAGCTTGAGCATCCACTGATCATCGGATGGCGAGGGATCGCAATGGCTTTCGGGAGATTCAAGACTCACGAATACAGGCTGATGTTTTTTAATTGAGGTATGACGATGAAATTCCCTTCGAACCGCACTCAGGCTATCTCCATGTTAGAAAGGGCAAAGGATTTTATTCCGTATCCCACTGTGGTGGAGACGACCCATCGTGGAGAGCGCAACTGGGATATTTTTAGCCGCCTTCTCAGAGATCGGATTGTATTTTTAGGGACGGAAATCAACGATGATGTAGCCAATATCATCATCGCTCAATTTCTTTTCTTGGAGAGTGAGGATCCGGATAAAGAGATCATGCTTTATATCAACTCACCCGGTGGGGTTGTGACGAGTGGTCTCGCTATTTTTGATACAATGCGGTATGTGCGCAGTAGAGTTTCTACAACGTGTTTGGGGATGGCTGCATCAATGGCCGCAGTGCTTTTAAGCGCAGGGGAAAAAGGGAGGAGACTGGCTTTGCCTCATGTGCGGATCATGATCCACCAGCCTTTGGGTGGAGCACGGGGGCAAGCCACCGATATCGAGATCCAAGCGCGCGAAATTCGCCATCAGAAAGATGTACTCGTCGATATTTTGGTGTATGCGACGGGGCGTTCTCAGGAGCAGATCCATAAGGATATCGACCGAGATTTTTATCTCGGTGCAGTTCAGGCGAAAGAGTATGGGCTGATCGATGAAGTGCTCGTCCCTAAAAAAGCTTCTGGACCAGAAGGGAGAAATGCCTCTGAAGCTTGAGTTGTACGGATCACAATCTAACGCAATCAAGGTTTCTTGACCTGTCTGATGGATAGGGAGAAAGAAAAATGAGGTCGGGAAAAGAGAGTTGTTTTCGTCTCTTGCAGGACTAGAATTCAAAGGCTACACTGTGGAAAAGAAGACCGTTTGTAAAAGTGGAACGGCGCACGAATACAAATGGTTTGGTGGGCTCTTTGTGAAAAAATAACATTAGTTAGCAGGGCGTAAAGTGGACCGTAAGCGTGACGAACATCAGAACGGCAATCTTAGCTGCTCTTTTTGCGGTAAGTTGCAAAAAGAGGTTAAGAAGCTTATTGCAGGACCGAGTGTTTATATCTGTGATGAGTGCATCGGCCTTTGTGATGAGATCATGGCGGAGGAAGTGGATAAAAATGAGTCGTGCTCGACTCCACCCCCTCTCCCCAAGCCCTCTGTGATCAAGGCGAGTTTGGATCAGCATATCATTGGGCAAGAGCGCGCGAAAAAGATTTTAGCGGTTGCAGTTTACAATCATTATAAACGGATCGATTCACAAGTCAAAACGGAGGATGTAGAGCTTAGCAAGAGCAACATCCTACTATTGGGGCCAACAGGTTCTGGGAAAACGCTTTTTGCACAAACGCTCGCAAAAATCTTGGATGTCCCTTTTTCCATTGCGGATGCAACTACTTTTACCGAGGCTGGGTATGTTGGGGAGGATGTGGAGAGTGCGATTTCGCAGCTTCTGCAGAATGCGGGGCATGATGTGGAGCGTGCGCAGAGGGGGATCGTGTATATCGATGAAATCGATAAGATTTCTCGTAAGAGCGATAACCCTTCGATCACCCGCGACGTGAGTGGAGAAGGGGTGCAACAGGCGCTCTTAAAGATGTTGGAAGGAACGGTTGTCAATGTTCCACCTAAAGGGGGACGAAAGCATCCACAGCAGGATTTCGTGCAAGTGGATACAACGAACATTCTCTTTATCTGTGGAGGAGCATTCTTTGGGCTGGATGAGAATGTTCGTCGGCGTATTGGACAACAGACGCTCGGTTTTGGAGTGGATATCAAGTCGAGAAAAGACATCAATTTGGGGGAATTGTTGGCACAAGTCCAGCCAGAGGATCTCTTAAAATTTGGTTTAATCCCTGAGTTTATTGGGAGGCTCCCTGTCCTTGCGACGCTTCACGAGCTCGATGAAGATGCGTTGGTCGATGTTCTCATCAAGCCGAGGAGTGCGCTTGTCAAGCAGTTTCAAAAGCTGTTTGAGATGGATGGCGTTAAACTCAAGTTTACCAAAGGGGCGCTTTCTGCAGTTGCTCGCGAAGCGTTGGCTCGCAATTCAGGGGCTCGCGGCCTTCGCGCGATTTTGGAGCATACCATGTTGGATATGATGTACGATGTCCCGTCTCACAGCGATATTAAAGAAGTGGTAATCAATGAGGAGGTGATCACAAAGCGCGAGTTGCCTTTGATTGTGTATCAGAAAGAAGCGGAACTTGCTTAGGTGAGTCATCTCCAAAGTGAGCAATAAGGAGAGAGGATTGTACTAAAGAAGTTGCATTTTTGGGGAAGAGGCTATTAGATGGCCGGTATCCCTTGGAGGAAGGGGCGGGTAACTCAGCGGTAGAGTGCTGGCCTTACAAGCCGGAAGTCGCAGGTTCGAACCCTGTCCCGCCCACGCGCTGAGGGAAGAAGAACGAGCGCATAATTAGGATGCAATTGCTTGAGATTCGTGGTAAGGGCTGGAGGAAGTAGGTCATAAGAACGAGGGGCGGTAGTTAAGTGGGTTATAACGCCGGCCTGTCACGCCGGAGGACGCGGGTTCGAGTCCCGTCCGCCCCGCAAGTTTCCTTGGCTCGCTCTGATCCGGCGAGCTTTTGAATTGGCTACGGTATATTGCAGGCTAAGGAAGGGGCGGGGTTCGCAGGGACAGGAAAGGAGGTGGCTGGTGGCTCTTTGTGGGGTAGGGGGCCTTTGCAAGCTAGGATGGTTGTCCAGACGAGAAGGAGGCAGAAGACAGAAAAGGGTTGCATGGTTGCTTTCTTTCGTTAAGAATAAGCAAACAGATCTTCGCCTTTGGGCACAAATGCGCCTTTTCCCCATTTAAGAAATCGTTCGATTTCGTGACGAATCAGAACATAGCGCATATCGGTGGGATGAATCACAAAACGGAGGGGGGTGATCCTGTGAGCATGGCGCATAAGCCGACAGTACGCTGCTGTAGAAAGCAGGCGAGCTGGAGAACGTGTGGCGTAATTGAGAACAACACTCTTTTTCTTCAGTCCTATGCAAGGGTTATAAATGGTGGTGTGATCTTCAGTGAAAGAAAATCCATGCTTGGCGAGGAGGGACAGCATCCAACAGGGCATCGACCATGCGGGTGGGATAAATCCGTGGACTTGCAGGCCGACAAGATTAAAGGTTTCTATCCCCTGCTGCAGGCGTTCATCTGCTTCTGCTAGAGAGAGATCAAAAAATTCGGCTTCGTAGTTGGAGACCATCCGCTGAGCGAAATGCCAAGACAGTCCTGTCGGTTGACTCGGTCGAAGGGTGGGGGCATGATGAGTGACCCGTTTTGAAGGGGGCTGGGTACGGCTTTGGTGAGTCAGTCCGTGTAAAAAGATTTCGTGACCTTGTCCCTGCAGCTTGCGTAAACGAGCGCAGAAATCAGGATGGTGAGAGAGAGGCCACTGTCCATGAAAATTAGGGACGACTAGAAGAGTTGGGACGACTCCTGCTTGTCTGCAATAAGCGAGAGCTGCTTCAACCTCCTCCGCAAATACGGGGGAGACATCGTGAATGGAAACATGGATGCGCATGGACAGATTCTCAAGAGGGTGAATGGCGTAAGGATACTTTTGAGGAGAGCAGCGTACAGTATATATCGAGTAGACGATCAAAGTGATCGTCAAGAGAATATACATCAATAGCCGCTTGTAAGGCACAATTTCGAAGCTGCTCTTGTGGCTGCAGCAGCAATCGCTCGAGCGCAGTCGCGCAATCGGTGGAATTGCCAGGAGTGTAGAGTTCCGCACAGGCTTTTTTAGCCTGCTCAGCGGCTCCTCCTGCGTTAGGGACCACAAGTGGGAGGGCGCAGCTGATCGCTTCGGCGAGGACTAATCCGAACGTCTCGACGGAGCAGCCATGTACCAGGGCATCTGCACTGGCAAAGAGGCGTGCAAGGTAGGCTCGATCGCGTTGAAATGTCATCCAATGGATATCGGGATGGTGCGCCGCTTGTGTTTTAAGGGATTTTTGTTCAGGTCCGTCGCCTATCAGCACCAGAACAGCCTCATGTCGTTTGCGGAATTGGATAAATGCGTCGATCACCACATCCCACCGTTTTTCAAAGGCGAATCTCCCTACCCCTATGAGGAGGAAAGCGTGCTTGCGCTCCGGACCTAAGAGTTGCTCTCGAAGTGCAGGGTCTTTGGCATACGGGTTAAAAACGGTGCGATCAACACCGAAAGGGAGGTGAACCACTCGAGGAACCCCTTGCTCCTGCAATTTTTGCACTTGTTTCTTCGAGGCTGCAAAAGTTGCATCGCAGCGTGTGGCGATCGCGCGAATCGTGGTCCAGAAAGGGCGAGCGATCATCTGCTGGAGAAAAGAGGGGAGTTGTTGAAGGGGACCTTGGGTCATATAGGTTTCAATGAAATCACTGTGCCATACAAATGTGCGAATGCCGTGTGGAAAGCGGGGGGCTATCAGTGCGCTGAGAGCTGCTCCGTAGGGGGAATGGATCTCGACGACATCCGGTTGTTCTTTAACGATGATGCTTCGAGCTTTAAGAGGCGATGTGAACAAGAAATAGCTCGGATCGTACGGGACGGGGGAGGCTGCAAGGCGTATCATCCGACCTCGACCTTGCTCGATTGTTTCTTGATACGGGCCAGGTGCAATGATGATAGAAGAGATCCCTCTTTGGCCTAGAACATGCATCTTTGTAGTCAAATGACTTCGAACACCCCCTCCTCGCTCCGAGTAGAATTCCGTAATGTCGATCACTTTCAAGGGCACGTTCCTTCTTTTCCTGACTTCAAAGATGTGGAAGAGCAGCAAACAGTTTACCCTCTAAAACATATGGTTAACAAGGATCAAAAAGAAAAAACGAAGGGTAAGCGTGCGGATTTTTATCAGTTGACAGACCTCTACCAGCGTCCTTTGCGTGTGGGTATCCTGAGCGATTTTATCCGGGTCCCTTATGCCAATGGTGCTATTTTTCAGACACGTGCACTGTATCAAGAATTGCGTCGGTATGGTCAAAAAGTAACAGTTGTAGGTCCATATGATCCAGATGTGTCCCCTGAAGAAATGTCCATGGATGCAGTTGCGTTACCTAGTCTCCCTCTTCATACCTACCCTGGTGTTTTTCTGCCTTTGCCTTCTGCGTCTTGGGTGAGGGATGTGAAATCGTGGGATTTTGATCTGTGTTATGCGCAGACGACGACTCTTCTGGTGGAGCTTGGGATCTGGTTGCGCTACGCAAAGGGGATTCCGTTACTCTGTGTGAATACGACGCATCTTATAGCAGCTTATGATGTGCTTCTCCCTGAGAAAATCTCCAAGATTAAAGCTGTCCATACGATTTTAGAGAAGCTTTTCAGAAGGCCTTACGAAAAGTTTTTCACGTATTTGTACAACCAAAGCGATGGATTGGTTGTATTGAGTGAAGGGCTTCGCGATTACTGGCAAAAGTTGGGTGTTAGAGTCCCTATTTACGTGATTCCTCGTACGATTCAAGCCGATATATTTGATCGGTCAATAAGAGGAAATCCTTATCTAAAACTGCTTGGAGATAAAGTACAAGGGCTCCGCCTGCTCTGTGTGGGGAGGCATACGCGGGAAAAGTCTCAAGATCGAGTTATCCGGATTTTCGCTCGCAATATTCTCTCTGCTTGTCCAGAAGCAACGCTTACTCTGGTCGGACAAGGGCCTGATACGGACTATTATCGCCGGGTTGCTTGCCAATTAGGAGTGCAGGATCGTGTCTTTTTTACAGGGGAAGTCCCCTTTACGGACATGCTCGAGTATTATTCATATGGGGATGTGTTTGTGCATGCTTCCTTGAGTGAAACCTATGGGAATGTCCTTGGTGAGGCGCTGTGGTGCGGTATGCCTGTGGTAGCTTTTGAAGATGGAATGGGGGCTAGCTCTCAAATTAAACATGGAGTGAATGGTATTTTAATCCAGCCGGGTTGCTCTTCAGAAGAACAAGAGCAAGCAGATGCTGTCTTTGGAAAGGCTGTGTTGCAGCTTGCTTCTTCTCCAGAAGCACGTGCCAGTATGGGAAAAACGGCAGCTTCTATGGCTAAGGAACATGTCTCTTCAGCAAATATCCAACAGAGGATGGTGGACGCTTTTATGGGTGCATGTCAGCATAGAGCTCGTTCGAATATGGATTCTGCTCGCATGAATTCACCTTTCTATCAGCTGTGGTTGAAGTGGATTCATTTTGGGACTTGGATTAGTCTCTCACTTGGTCTGTTTCTTCTAGGTTTGCTTCGACCGTCACGTGTCGATTTTAGAAAGCCTCATCTTCATCCGTCCCTCTATCGATAAACAGAGGTAAGCATTTTTTCCAGAGTGTTACTTACCCGTGCTCTTGAACCCATGCGAAAACGGTCTTCAATCCTTCAGAAAGGGAGATGCGAGGCTCCCAACCCAGCTCTTGTCGGGCACGCGTAATGTCAGCGAAGGTCGCTTGTACATCGCCGCGAGGTATCTCTTCTCTTTCGATGAGCGCTTTTCTTCCTGTTGTGTGTTCAAGCTGTTCAGTCAAATCGGTGAGCGTGATCGGTGAGCCCGATCCTAAGTTATAGATAGAGAAGCCCTGAGGAGCGTTTTCTGAGGCGGCTAGAATACCTCGCACAATGTCGTCGACGTGGGTGAAGTCGCGTCTCATGGAACCGTTTCCAAAAAGGGGGAGAGGTTTTTGTTGTATCAATGCGCGACAGAATAGGGTAATGGCCATTTCTGGTCTTTGGCGAGGGCCATAAACGGTAAAAAAGCGCAAAGCACTGCACCGAATTCTGGGTAGACCTTGCATGAGTGAGTAAGCAACCAATTCGGAAGCGCGCTTAGAAGCTGCATAAGGAGATTGGGGGAGAATTGCGACAGCCTCTTCTTTCGCTGGAAGAGGTGTAGAATCTCCGTAAACTGAGGAGCTGGAAGCGATCAAGATCTGATCGATCGAGTGCAGCTTCGCTAGTTCAAGCAGGTTGGTGGTTCCCTCGATATTGACCCGGAGGTAGCGGCAGGGATCTTGAAAAGAGGAGCGGACGCCTGCCAGGCCAGCCAAGTGGATTATCCCGTCAATCTCTTTGAAGAGAGGCTCCAGAGTGATACGATCAGTGATGCACACTTCTCTTATCTGAACCGAATGGCCAAATTCAGTTTCTAGATCGCGTTGATTCCGCCGCTTCTCGTAGGTAGGGTACGGTGCATTACTAAAATCATCTGCAATGGTGACTCGATCTCCACGCTGGAGAAGTGCACGCGTTAGATGAAATCCAATGAAGCCGACTCCTCCAGTGACCAGCCAGTGCATTATACGTTCTCTTTGCCAGGGAATGGAAAAGTCGATCCTAAGAAAAGAGGAACTTTAGAGACGGGGCTAGCTGTAGAAGTTGATCGAGAAGGTGCGCTTGGCGGATAGTCTATGGGCGAGTACAGTCTTGTACCGAGTCCATAATACCGCAAGCCAGCTTTGATCACTTCCTCACCATGCCACAAATTGCGACTATCGATGATGGCAGGTGGGTCTCCTTGAGGGCCTTGTTGAAGCAACTCGCGCATGCGTTCAAACAAAGGCGCTCGATAGGTCTGCCACTCCGTGAGCAACAGAAGCGCGTGAGCTCCGTGGAGGGCTTCGTATTGATCCGAGCATATTTGAACTTGCGTTTCCTCTCGAAAAGCATTGGCAAAGTGATTCCCTGCTTTTGGATCATGTCCAACTACACGCGCGCCTTCCTCGAGAAACGCTCGCGTTAACTTGAGGGCTGGGGATTCTCGAATATCGTCTGTTTCTGGTTTGAAGGAGAGCCCCCAAAGCGCGATCTGTTTCCCTTGCAGATCCCCGATCGCTCGTGTAACTAATTGATGGACAAACAAGCTTTGGGCTTCGTTTGCTTGCTCTGCAGCTTCTGCAATGCGCATTGGGACCTGATGCGAGCGGCTGAATGCGATCAATGCCTTAACGTCCTTAGGGAAACAGGAACCTCCGTATCCTGGCCCTGCATAGAGAAACTGCTTTCCAATGCGCGGATCGGAGCCAATGCCTAGGCGAACATCATGAATGTCAGCCCCTGTTGCATCACAGAGTTGGGAAAGCTCATTCATAAAGGAGATGCGGATAGCCAGCATTGTGTTGGACGCATACTTGATCAGTTCACTTGAACGAGGGTCCGTGAAAAGGATACGTTCACTGGAAAGCTGGAGCGGAGCATACAAGTGGCGCATTGTCTGTTGGGCCTGTTGGGATCGCACCCCAACAATGATACGGTCGGGCTTAAAAAAGTCATTGACTGCGTTCCCTTCCTTGAGAAATTCCGGATTGGAAACCACTTCGAGAGGGACTCTGCTGGAAGCCACTCGTTTTTGAAGCTTATCACAAGTTCCTAGCGGGACGGTGCTCTTAACACAGAGAAGAGCAGGCTTTTCCGCTTTCTGTGTGATCCAGTCCGCAACTTTCCATACAGCATCTAGCGAAGCCGTCCCATTTGGAGAAGGGGGGGTCCCTACTGCAATAAAATAGATATCTGCTTCATCAAAAGGCGAGATCAGCGTTGTTGAAAAATGAAGCCGCTTGTTGCGCACATTTTTTTGAACAAGCTCTCCGAGGTGCGGTTCGTAGATGGGGATAGTGCCCTCTTTCAGCAGATCGATTTTTTCCTGGTCAATATCAACCGTAAGGACTTCGTGTCCCAAAGCACTCAGCCCTGCACTGGTGACTAACCCTACGTATCCTACTCCAAATACAGCTAAACGAAAATGCATAAGCTAACCCTACTTAATCTCTGCATGGCTTTCTACTTGATTCATCAATTTTTGTCAGGTTGGGAAATTGAGCGATAATCGGATCCACTAGTACTATTCTTCTCTGGGAAGGGGAGGAGGTACATATGTATCCTTCTCCTGCTCTGCTGCTCGCCTGAAGTACATGTCTGATCCTCTCAAGGTCAAAAAAAAGCTATTGAATAAAATTTTGTGGTAATGCATTCTCTATAATTGTTTGTATGTACTTATAGTTAAAGCGGAAGGGGTAGAAGCTTCGCCTCTCGCTGTGTTCTTCGAATAGAAAATGAATGTGTGGAATGAGAAGGTGCCCAGCATTCTCGCATATGCGGAGAATTCTTTTCAACAGAGCAAACTAGCGCTCCATTACCTTGCGCTCCATACAGGCTTGCCAATTTTGGTGGTCGCTTCAGGAGCAGTTGTATTCTCTTATCATCTCTTTCGAAGGTGGGCTGTGCTTATCTTTGAATTTGTAGTTGCCTTTGGCCTTATTGGAACGGCTACCTACTTCGGGTGGATTCACTGGTGAACATCAAGAAAAGAGAGAGGTTACTTAAGCCCTGCGTTTTTGAGTTCTTGGGAGAGCTCTCCATTTTGGCGCATTTCTGTCACGATATCACAACCCCCTAAGAACTTTCCTTTGACATACAGCTGAGGGATCGTGGGCCAGTTTGAGTATTCCTTGATCCCTTCTCGGATTTCGGGTGCTGCAAGGACATTGACCGTTTCAAAAGGGACCCCTTCTTTTTTGAGAATGTCTACTACTCTGGCAGAGAATCCACACTGTGGAAAAGTCTTTGTCCCTTTTATGAAGAGAAGCACAGGATGGGAGTCGATGAGTGTCTGGATCTGCTTTTGTACCATATCATCCATGGAGAAGGTTTCCTTGTCTGTTAGCTTATAAGAAGTGGAGCATATGTCTGTTGAAAATTCAAGATAAGTTCAAAGAGTAAAGATAGAAATAGATTGTTTGATTGGAATGATAGGTTATCAGGTGAATGTACGGGGGTAGGTTCGTACTCAAGTGGCGCAGGAGGGGGAAGGGGAGTTTTTCTGAGTTAAGGAACGTGAAGGAATGATCCCGCTATCGAGTTAAGGATGCATATCCTGAGGAAGCGATGATTAAGCGGTTGCTCAGAGGGATGCCAATCCACTGTGTGGCTTTGAGGAGCCAATTTGTGCATGCGAGTTCTTGTGGGCTTGGAGTCGAGCCTCCGCTGGGATGATTGTAGATCAAGATAGGGGAGGAAGCCTCTTCTTGTAGGGTGATTCTCAGTGGAATCGCGCGCCATCACTTGAAGCCCATGGGGTCCCCCTATGGCTGTCCTTCGTGTAGCTCGAGGCTGTTGGAGGCAAGAAGCCATAGCTCTTCGTGGTCCAGAAATGCCCAACGCGGTCTCACCCACGGATCGACTTGACGGCTATCTTTAAAAAAGGTCTTTTCCCCCCTGAGATGGAGTTCTTGACTCTTCTGCGAAGTTCGAAAGAAGCCGGGAGGCGTATGCTCTTGACAGGCCCAATCCCGTATTCTTGAGCGGGCGCTCCCGTCCTCAATCGAGATAAGCCATGGAGTCCACCGTACTTTTCCAACAGGCAGGGCATCGAAAGCGTCTAGACAGACATATGTGGGTGGCCCGTCCCTAGGAGAATAGCAATGAGCTCAGGATCCCCGAGCCCTTCGGCTCCGAGGTGAAGAGCCCGTTTGCTGGGCCCTGCAAAAGAAGTGGCAGCTGTCATCGTGACATGTCACGCACCTTGTGTGCCTTTTGGTATTGTGAGATGAAACCATCCATTGAGATAGGAAGCCAAAAAACGTTGTAGCAATTCGGCTGTAAAGGCCAATTTGCCACAAGAGGTTTTGGCCATATGGGGTGGATGCTAATTGCTGCCTGCGCTCAAGAGCTCAGCCAGAGCCCCTGAATTGTTGGGTGAAACCATCAAAAGTGTCATTACCTAGTAAGGAATATCTTCGAAGCGTTTCCTGTCGGCGGGAACTTAACTTGATCTTGAATGATGCGTTCTCCATTAATGTAATTCGTGCCGTTTTCTTTGTTCCGTCATAAGTGGCTGATCCCTTATTTGTTGGGACTTTAAATGTCTATTGCCTTGAATTCTTGGCCTTTAAGTTTCAAAACAATATTTTGATGGTCAAGATATATCGACTAGCCAGTATCCTCATCCTCATCATGTTTATATAGAATGCGTGAAGCAAAAGCAGTGAATAAAGATGTGTGCTCGTTTATGAAGAGAGGCTTGATATACATATCGATGAAGAGTTGAGAGTCGTCCTGACTTTGGAGCTTATTGGTTGCGCCTGGATCTACCTAGAGTATGCGGGGTGGGGGAGAAGAATTTATAGGCGTTTCCTTTTTTTCTTGGAACTCCGTTGGTTCGTAGGATTCTGCTGGCGGCTGGAAACGGAATCCTGGTCCGAATTTGAGGAGTTGAAAGGAAGTGCCAGGAGACTGGTTGGGGCCTGGGTCTTCTCCTCTGTACTAGACGGGGTCGATATCGCCTTTCACCATTTTGAGGCTGGGATTTCCCTGTTCGCCATAACCTGAGAGGTAGTAGATGATATTTTCTGGTATAGGGATGCACTCAGGTGGAGGGATATCCTTTTGTTGTTTTTTTGTTGTTGAGGGAGTGTTTCTTGTGTGGGAGGATTTTCATTTTCCTCGATTGTGATTTTTCAGAATGAGGAGGGAACCGATTCTTTTTCTTGAGCTCCACCGCAATGGACGGTAGCGGAGAGAGTGAAGCTAGAGGCGGAGAAGTAAGGAGGGAGTTAAGGTACGTTAAATAGGTTGTGAGAAGACATAAGCTATCACTTAAAGGAAGTGAAAAATAAATAAAATAGGTTATCATAAGAAACTATCCATTGGTTACTCCTATTGATGTAATGGTAAGGAGGGTTGAACGCAACTCCGAGCATAAAGAATGTGATAAAAAAACGACCGTCCTATCGTGAAGTAAAAATATTAGAGGGAAAAGATAAAAAATGTGGCAAATCGGCTGTGAAGACCAATTCGCCACCTTTGATAGTGCAGTGAATAGTGGATGGATTTATAGGGTGCACAGTGTATATCCATTAATAAGGCTCGACCTATCTAGAATAGAAGTACTGCTGGCTAGAGGAGTTGTCATGGGCTTGATGTATTAATATGCGCTTTAGAAATGCGTATAGGTTGTACTTTTGATCTGTTTATTTGGTTTCGATTTGCCGGATGACGTGATTGTAGGCGGTGTCGAAGGCTTGGACAGTGAGGGTATGAAGTCTGACGGGAGGAGAGAAGAGAGATCGGCTTCGAAGGCTCTTCTCCTTGGTCATAGATTCCGTCACACGCTGGGATGGGATGCCATTCTAGCCTTCCGTCGATAGCAGCTTCGACGCGTAGAATTGGACTGAGCGCATCCATCACTTTTCCTCGCCACCGCCGTCCTGTGATGGACAGCTCTTGAAGGACTAGGGGGGGTATTATCCACAGTGATGGTTTTGGATTCGCGCGTGTGACGCTGTACTTATTCCGGGGGATTCGTTTTTGCATCGCTTACCTGGGTGATGTACTTTCCATCTGAGAAAGTGAGGGTCTTCCGATCGTATTCCTGCTTGGTCAGAGTTTCATGAAGAGGAAGGATGCTCTGCCATACAATTTGCTCATGGAGGTGGTAGAAAATCCGGTAGCAAAGAGGACTTTATCAGGATTGTCCGCTTTCCACTGGATATGAAAAACGCTTTCGTGCTTTGGGAGATCGCTTCCGCTCGGAGCGAGCGACTCTTTCGAGGCCTTGTTGCCATTGCGTGAATGAGCATTAACCCTAGTGGCCGCCAGCTGAGGTTGTCAGGCAGAAAGGGGATCACCACTCTGGCGAGAGTGGTTGTGGGATTCGTTTTCCAGTTCGCTTGGACCTAAATGCATCTCCCTCGCACGCTTGTAAGGGTGGCATGGTTGGTTTGGGATAGACTCCAGTGGCTCCATGTTTCATCAGGGGTAGCAGAATCTCCTGACCGGACAGAAAATTCGAGAGGTCCAGTCGCGTTTCAGCTGATTCTTCCGAATGTTGAGCAGAGGTCTACATCCAGCACTTTGCTTGTCCGAGTCGTTTCCGCTCCTCTATGCCCTTAGAGAGATGTAATGGAAGTCTTCATGGCGCATCATCAGTTCATGGTGCCCCGCATGATCGATCATAAACAGAGGCCTTTTTCGTGGTTTGAAGGTTGCTTGCGGGGAGGGACGGGGTAGGGGAGGAAGTCAGGTGCGGAGCCCCCATTCGATGAGGCAAGTCGAAGGAATCTCCGTACTCATTGACGAGCACGAAAAGGGAACCTTCTTTCCCGAAAGCGACGATTTGACTTCTTGGTGCTCAAAATCGTGGATGATCGTAGCCTGTTGAGACTATCCACACGGTAGAGAAGAGCGTGACCGCTGCTTCTCGCGATTAAGTCATGATTGGTACGATCGAGAGCCAGCGTTAGAAGATGGGGCTGGCTGCTTTTAAACTGGAGACTGGCTTTCCCTTCTGGTGTGATCAGGAACAGCTTTCTTTGTGGGTCTGTTGCGGAGGAAAGCATTTTGTTCGCAGGATTGTATGTGAGATCCTATACGTGTTGAATCTCTGGTAGGATTATCCAGACCTCTGCCTTCCCTATGGCAATATGATAAATTTTTTCTTCTGGGAGGGTCCTTGCATAGATTGCTCCTCCTGCCCCCTGCACCAGAGAAGTCACTGCTAGTTAATTAGTGTTAGCGAATGGACTGACTTGTTTGCTCTCTACATATAGAATCTTTCCAGTGGGGGCAGTGACTGGCAAGATTCCACATTGGAAAGAGAGGGATGCCAGTACAGTGGTTACTTCGTTAGGAAGAATACAGCCTAAGTTAACTCCTGCTATGACTGCACTGTCTGAGCTGATCATTGTCCCTTGTATATTCCTGTCTGATGGTTTCTCCAAGGTGTTCAGTTGGAAGTAACGTGTGTCCGCAGCGTGAAGGGGGGATAGGGAAAAAACCCATGCATAGCAATACCCCTGCGTATTGCCATCTTAGTTTGATTCGATTGTTTGTTCTGGTTTCCATAGGATTTCTACTGGTCTTTTGGCTGAATGCGGCTTTTGGATTCATAAAGTAGTAGGGGAGAGGAATGATGGTTTTGTGTGTGTCACTAAACGCATGTAGGAGATATGTGTGGAACGGATAGGGCGCAGGGAGTCAAAGGCGGAAAAGAGACACTAAGAGGCCACATGCTATTGCCAGGCGGCGCTATTGGAAGGGAGCTTGTATTGGACATTACGCTTTGGTCAGAGTAAGTTGGTTACTCCAGATTTTCAAACAGTTGGCTTAAATTTTCTGCGTGGGTATGATCGCGCACTACCTCATGGCTGGGAAGGACTTCGATCTCGATCTCCTTCCCTCCCATTTCCGGTCGAGTAGATACTTCTACCGTCTGAATGGAGTGATACGTTTCTGGAGATTGGAAATGAAGCCTGAGGCGGAGGGAAGTGTTTACTTTGGGGGTTGCATCCAAGGGCTCCGTCCCTCGCAAGTGCCACATGCTGGGCGTGTACTGAATAGTTAAAGATGACTGGATCGGCTCGATACGGGACAGTTTCCGTGTGTTGTTCAGGATCCCCCCAATCGCTTCCAAAAGATTGTTTTTGCAAGGAGGATTCATCTCTGAAGAGAGCGATTCCTATCTGTCCGAATCAACCGTCCTGGACTTCGATGGGAGGATGGTTGAACGCTTTGAGCTGAGACCGAAAAGTCCATATGAGAGATCTCCGCTCACTGGCAGTTGCTTCGATGGTGGTGTTGAGGATCAATAGGGAAAGGAGAGTGGTGAGCAAGTATTCTTGCGCAACTTCGATACGCCAAGAACGCTTTAGTGCTTCCGGAACTCCGTCGATGTCAATGGAGAAAGGGAACTAGGGGCTGTGATGTTTTCGTCAATCACAATCGCACTTTGCCTGTCCTGGATCATCGCGCCGAGCGGGCGAATCGCTTCTCCTAATTTTGGAAATGTGGCGATGGCTTGCGAAGACCCAGTGGATTTTTCCAATCGAGGTGGGCAATGCACTGTTGCCTCCGTTGAAGAAGGGATGCCCAAATGCGCAAAGCTTGGAGCCTTGTACGTGAGTCACTGTCCCTAGCTCCATCAAGGAAATGTCTCCCCTTGCCAATTAGATTCCTACCACACCTCCATTGGTGTAGTGACGTGGGACGGTTTCGTTGTTGGACTGGCCCCCTGTACTTGCCTAAGGGGGCTCAAATCCAATTGGTTCGAGCAATTTTTGAGCAAGGGCAAGGGGTCCTCTTCCCCCTCCCCCTAGCAAGAGTGGTTTTAACGGGTAGCGGGATGAGAGAAGTAGCTTCTTGGTGAGGATTGGAATGGGGTCTCGCAGCGAACTGATCGAGATGGGCGTGAGGGTCATAACGGCTGGGATCCACTTGATGGAGATTATTAATTAGAGGGGACGTTGAGACCAGACAGGGTAGTATGCATGAAAATGGTGGGAGTAGCCTCTTGTTTGCCGGATTCGAAAGGTCAGAAACCGGGAGGGATCGGGCGATTGAGTTCTGCAAGCGTGACCCCCGCTAGGCGTAACCCCGACCACCGTTTCGCTTGGTAAGTCAGATTATCTGTAAACACCTGCTAGGCGCTCTTCAATATAGATGGGGCTTCCGCTGCTCCCTTGAACATTTTTTGTCTGGTCGAGGCGTGAATGCTGGATTTTGACGAGAATGAGAACTTGACCGGGTAGGAATTGATGGAACACTTCGATCCACTTCGACTTCGAAACGTATGAGTTCAATTCCTTCAAATGCGGTGAGCCTGTACCCTTTCATTCCCTTCCGAATTTTGCTGAGTGCGATCGTCGCGATCTCTACTGCCTGTTTGGGTAAAGGTTGTGCGTGTGCAATTCTAGCTCTGGCTGCTGTGAGTGCGAGTAAGAGGAGAGAGGCAGCGGCAGATCGAGAGTTCACAATGAGTACAATGGGAGGTAGACCTCGAATGGCTGCCTGATGCGGTTGTCTAAGTCAAGCGAATTGCGAGTGTCTTGAGGAGTCATCTGAATCGCTGCCGCAGGATCTGATCGGTTTCTGCTTCAGCTCGCTTCGATTCAGATGGCTGTTAGGCGTTCTGCATGCTATGGATTCACTTCAATGAAGGCGTCTTTGCAATGGCTTTGTTCGTTGGTTCCTCAGTTGCCTCCAGAGCCCTGTTCTGTGGCAGAGAGACTCACGAGTGCAGGAATTGAGGTCGAAGATATTGAACATACTGGGGTTGAACGCAGCCCTTGTCTTTTTGCGCAGGTCCTTTCGGTTACGTTTGACCCTTCCTCTCCCAAGACTCGCAAGCTTATGCTGGATGTAGGGGGTGGAGAATACCATCCTGTTGTCCAACCGCACCTCGGTGAGGTCAAAGAAGGGGAAGTAGTGGTTGTAGCACCTTCTGGATCGCCGATCGCAGAACGCTCCTTGCCAATGCCTGTTAAGAAGGAAGAACTACAGGAGTGGGTTGTGTGCACCCAAGCAGCTCTTGATATAGCGGATGCCACTGGTGCTGAGAAAGAGGAAATCCTGGTTCTCCCCCCTTCTTTTGCGGAGCCAGGGACTCCATTTGTCCAGGTCGTGCCTTCTGCTCAAGACACGATTCTCTCTTTAAACTTAACCCCCAACCGTTCAGATGGATTGGGACACGTAGGACTTGCCCGAGAGTTGTCCGTTCTATATCAGCTTCCGTGGTCCCTTCCTGAGCTCCCTTCTCATGTATCGGTGGAAGATTTTGGCGAACACTCTCCCGTATCCCTTATTCTGGAAGAAGGGGCACCCTGCTTTCACTATGCGGGTGCAGTGCTTCTCGATGTTCAGATCGTTCCCTCCCCTCTATGGGTGCGCTGTCGCCTAGCGGCATTAGGAATGCGCCCTATTTCCAGCATGGTGGATTTGACCAATCTCGCCATGTTGGAGTGGGGAAATCCGCTCCATGCCTTCAATTTGCGCCGCATCTCGGGTCGCACATTGCACGTGAGGACCGCGCGAGAACGGGAGCGCATTCAGACGATCGATGGAAAAGAATGCATATTGCACCCTCAGGATTTGGTGATTGCAGATGCGCAAACTCCCGTTGCACTGGCTGGTGTAATCGGTGGAAAAGATTCTGAAATTAGTGCGGACACCTGTGAAGTCTTTTTGGAATCAGCTCATTTCGACCCGCGTTCGGTTCGGCGGACGGCTTGCCGTCATGGATATCATACGGAGGCGAGTCACCGCTTCGAGCGAGGGATTGATCCTTCTACCGTGATCCATGCGCTCACTCGCGTGGTCACATGGGCAGTGGAATGGAATGTCGGTCGGCTTGGTTCTCCGCTCCTCTCGAGGCGTGTCCGGAAGCCGCCTGCCTCTTCTATCCGCTTTCGGCCTGCTCGCGCTCAACACCTATTAGGATTGAGAGTCTCCGATGATCAGGCAGCTCAAACCATCAAGGGGTTGGGGTTTGACGTGGTAGAAAAACAGGAAGAAATCTGGACGCTGGTTCCCCCCTCTCATCGCCCTGACGTGTCCCATGAAGTCGATGTCATCGAGGAGATTGGGCGGATTTACGGCATCCAAAAAATCGAACCGATTCGCCCTTCTATTATTGCCTCAACAGAAGGGGAAACTCGAGAGAAATCATTGCGTCAAGCGCGATCGATTGCCGTAGAAATGGGGTTGTTGGAAGCTGTGACCCACAGCTTCACTTCTGCTCGGGCGTTGGAAAGCATAGGGGCTCCACCTCCTTCTGTTGTTTTGGAGAATCCGCTCCATGAATTTTGTCATGTGATGCGGACTAGTCTGCTCCCCGGTCTGTTTGAAGCTGTGGCGCGAGCTCGTCGTGTTGGTGAGTGCAACGTGCGGATGTTCACCTTGGGCTCTATTTTTTTAGAGGGATCGCAGGGCGGTTTGCCAGAAGAAAAACTGATGCTGGCGGCTGTCCTTGCAGGGGATCGCGAGGCTTATTTACAGAAACCACAGCCTGTGGATAGTCTCGATGGAAAAGGGCTTGCTGTCAGATTCCTGCAGCGGTGGGGGTGTTTCGAGTGGGAAATCATCACGGGTGCATCAACCCAATCCCGTTCTACCTACCATCCGCTCGCTTACGCGAGGATCCAACACCAAGGATGTGAATTAGGGACCTTCGGGTTGATTCACCCTGATGTCGAAGAGGCCTTTGGATTACAAAGAAGGACCGTGCTGGTGGAGCTCGATCTCGCAGCACTCCACACGCTTAAGCGCTCTGTTCCCCACTACACCCCTCCTCCCCGTTATCCTGCAGTGTTGCGTGATATGGCTCTTGTCGTCTCTACGGATATCCCTGCAGGTCTCCTGGAAAAAGCGATTCGGGAGGTCGCGGGTCCTCTTTTGGAGAGCGTCCAGCTTTTCGATCGATTCACCGGGGGGAATCTCCCTCCACATCACGTAAGCTTGGCTTTTCACTTGGTCTATCGCAATCTCCATCGGACCCTTGTCGATGAAGAAGTGGATATACTTCACGCGCATGTGGTCACAGAGGTGATCCAACGCTTTGATGCTGCTCTACGCGCCTCTTAATAAAAGAGTGCAACGAGAAGAAAGAGCATGTCCGTTCTCATTGTGATTGCTTTAGAAAACGACATTCATCAAAGGAAGATGAAACTGCAGCTGCTGGGGGACTCCATGCTGTTTTTGCTCTTGATGAGAATACATCGGGCGTGCTTCGGGGATTGGGATTGAGCACCGCCACACAGTGGGATTGATCTGGAAAAGAGCAGTGGTCGTGGTGCGGCTCTCTTCTTGAGTCGGCGCCTGATCTTCAGAAGCATCTTCACTCGGTCTGTAGCGCGTTGCATTGAGGGTAAGTACGGTTGCGGGGATGATCAAAGCGAGCCCCCCTGCTAACATAGAGATTGACACGTAGGGATTCAGTGCGCTTTGATCGATTAAATATCCACCAATGCCCCCTCCTATAGCTCCTATTCCCCCTCCGATCAGATAAGACCAAGAATCCTCAACCCCAATAAGCGATTCGCTGATCATGACTAATTCTGCACCTAAGAGCACACCTCCTATTGTCCCCTTAGGGGAGGAAGAAACGGTGCTTGCATAAGCGCTTTCTGCGCTTGCACAGAGCAGGCTGAGACACATGATGCTTGTTTTCCTGAGAAAGCGAAGGGGGGCTAGGGAGCTGTGGTGTGAATAATGATAGTCGTTCATGCTAGCGATCTTAGGTGGTTGAATCTGAACATTATTCTATGTGAAATTCTATCTTTAACCCAACAGCTTTTTCGATAAACTAAACTTGTCATGTTTCAGGGGTGTTGCTAGCGATGAAGAAAACTAAATCATTGTAAAATAGAAGGATCAACCGCTCAAGAGGTTATCATGGGTAATATGGGAGCCGGTGAATTACTTGTAATTGCGCTTATAGCGCTGCTTTTGTTTGGGGCTGGGCGGATTGCAGAAGTTGGCAAAGGGCTTGGTCAGGGAATCCGTAATTTTAAACAGGGCCTTCGAGAGGGGGATCGAGAGCCTTCCAAGCGGGATGATGAGGATCGGCGCGCCTAGAACCTCCTCGCGCTAAAGAAAGTATCTCTATTTTGGAGACGGTTATTGCTCATCAGTAGGAGGTTTTATGTCACATCATTTTGCTTCTCGAATCCAAGAAGTTAAGCCCAGTGCTACGTTGGCTATCAATGCGCGTGCCAATGAACTGCGCCGCCAAGGAATTCGAATTTTCCCCTTTGGTGTGGGTGAACCTGATTTCGACCCTCCTCTTCGCGCTTTAGAAGCTGCGAAGAAGGCGATCGAGGAAGGGGCTTCCAAATATACGGCGGTGTCTGGTATCCCCTCTCTCAAGCGAGCGATCTGTGAATTCACAGCACGCCGGCGCGGGTGGACCTTTACCCCTGCTTCGGTCTGTGTCAGTGTAGGGGCCAAGCATGCCCTGTTTAATGTCGCGCTCGCTCTCTATGAGCCGGGCGATCAGGTGCTTGTCCCAGCTCCTTATTGGGTTAGTTATCCGGAGCAAGTGCGTCTGATGGGGGCAGAACCCATCATCATTCCCACTTCGGAAAGCAATGGATGGCGAGTGACCCCCAAGGATCTGGAGAAGCATTTGACGCCTAAGACAAAAGCTTTTCTTCTCTGCACCCCTTCCAATCCGACGGGATCTACGTATTCTCCCAGAGAGCTGTTGGATTTAATCGCTGTTCTTCGATCCCATGATTGCTGGATCATTGCGGATGAAATTTACGGTGAGCTTGTCTACGACGATTTCTCCTATGTGTCTCTGGCTAAACTCGCTCCGGAATTGCGTGAGCGGATCGTCGTCATCGATGGTGTTTCGAAAGCCTATGCGATGACTGGGTGGCGTATCGGTTGGGCGATTGTCCCTCCCCCTCTTGCAAAAGCCTTGGATCTTATTCAAGGCCAGAGTACGACCAATGCGACTGCCGTTGCGCAGTATGCTGCGCTTGCTGCTCTTTCGTCAGCAGATCAGAGTGAATTAAAAACCTTCCGTGAGCGCTTTGAGCGACGGCGCAATGTGATGGTGGAGGGGTTGAACTCATTGCCTGGAGTGCATTGCCGGAAGCCGGAAGGTACATTTTATGCTTTTGCAGATTGTAGAGGGCTTTACGGAATTGAATGGGAAGGGAAGCAGCTGGAGACTGATGCGCAGCTCGGTCTGTGGATGCTTGAATGTGCTCACGTTGCTGCTGTCCCCGGGGATTCCTTTGGTGCACCTGGCTATTTCCGCTTTAGTTATGCAACGAATGAAGAGGAGATCCAGGAGGGGATGGAAGCGTTGCGCAACGCGATCCTCAAAGGGAAAAGGTGCTAACTCGCTCTTTTTAACAAAACGAAGTGATGAGATGAAAGGGTTAGGATCAGGACAATCCTCTGTGAATAGATGAACAGAGGATTGAAGAAGGGCCTCGCGCTCGCGTTGTGGATGCGTGGAGTGGAGAAGATCTGGCTCAGGTTGTGCTAGCAGGGGATCGCGAGGCCGGACAAGCTGTTGTGACTGCCGTCGCAGCGAGTGCGTGCGTTCGTCAGATGATAACTTACAAACGAAGCGATCTGCTCCTGCGCATTGCTTCCTTGCGCCGAGAGCGGAGGGAAGAGTTCGCTGTTGTTATCGCTCGTGAGACGGGTAAACCGATCCGCCTCGCGTGCATCGAAGTGGGGTGTACCATCTCTGGATGGGAAAAAGGGGCAGAGGAAGTATCCCGTGAGCGAGGGTAGGTAATTCCGCTTGATTTTGCACCGCACGGGCCTGGATTTTCGGGCGATTGGACGTGGTTTCACGTGGTCCCGTATTGGGGATCTCCCCTTTCAACTTTCCTCTCAATCTGGCTGTGCACAAGATCGCACCTGCGTGCGCTGGCAGCAGGGTGCAGTGTTCTTCTGAAAACCCCTCCTCAGACGCTGCTCATGCCCCATTAGCGGAGGTGATTCGACTTGCAGGCATTCTATCGGGGGCTGTGTAGATGGTTCTTTGTGCTAATCCGATAGGGGAAAAATGGGTGCGTGATGATCATTTTACCACTCTCTTCTTTACAGTGATTGATCGGATTCTGATTCGGTGCATTTGGATATGCGTGTCAGGCTTGTATCAAAAGTTCAGAGTCTCCACGTGCATACTTGGATTGCAAGAGATCTTTTCGAAGCGTTGAGGGAGCGAGTTAATGAGTGGGCTTCTCATCCTCCTTTGAATGAAACGGGATGGATAGGCCCTTTGATGGATGAGGCGAGCGTACAGGGCGTGCATTCGTGGTGTGAGGAAGCGCTGCAAGCGATGGCACACATCTCCTCTGCGGCGCGATCGAAACCATTTACACCTGATCGCGTTGAAATTCCATCCTCCTCCACGGGTCTTCGCGTGATTGAAGAGAAAGTGTTTGGACCTGTTCTTGTGGTGCAGCCCTATCGCGAGTGGGAGCATACGCTTGCCATGACCAAGGCATCTCGCTATGGTTTATGGGTAGGTCTGTACACGGATTCGGCGCATCGGATCTGTGAAGCGTTTTAAAAACTCCAAGTCGGTGTGTTGATTGTCAATGAAATCCCTACCTTTCGAATAGATGCCATGCCTTATCTTATGGAAGCGTCAAAGACTCGGGGGTGGGGCGTGAAGGCTCCGATTTGCTATCGGAGAAATGACAGAATAAACGCCTTGCGATGAGACATCGCGCCTTCCATTGACTGTTCATTAAGCTAATTTTAGGTGAATTCCATGCCTCTCGAACACAGTACGCTTTATCAGACACTCGCTTCAGTCCAAGACCCGCTTTTGCAGAAACCTATCACGGAACTTGGAATCGTCAGTGATCTGTCCGTGATGGGGGGAGAGGTACACCTTGTCCTCGATCTCAGAGGAAAAGAAAGAGGAGAGAGGGGACGTCACTCCATTCTTGGAAGCCAGATCCGTGAGAAACTTTCCGTTCTTCCCGAACTGCGAGGGCTTGAAATCCGATGGCGGGAGGAGGTGATCAGCCGATCGGTTGGTCAGGATGATCCAGTCCCTCACGTCAAGCAGATAGTCTTTGTGATGAGTGGGAAAGGTGGGGTTGGCAAGAGCACGATAGCGACCAATTTGGCTGCGACTCTCTGTCAGATGGGGTACAGGGTAGGGATTTTGGACGCGGATATTTATGGCCCTTCGATCCCGACCATGCTGGGGATCCACAGCCACCCTTTTTCCGTGGATGGGAAAAGCATTGAGCCGCTTGAGCGCTTTGGAATGAAATTGATGTCGATCGGGTTCCTCTTAGAAGACCCGAAGAGCGCAGTGATCTGGCGAGGGCCGATGCTTCACAGCGCCTTGCAGCAGTTTCTCAAAGATGTAAATTGGGGTCCGCTCGATTACTTGGTTCTCGACCTCCCCCCTGGAACAGGAGATGTTTCGATCACTCTCTCCCAACGTGTTAGAGCGAGTGGTGCGGTTTTGGTCACGACCCCTCAAGCCGTGGCCACAGATGATGTGTTTAAGAGTGTGTCTATGTGTCAGAAAGTGCATATTCCGGTCCTTGGCGTGATTGAAAATATGAGCTACTTTGTGGATCAAGAAGGATGCCGCTACGAATTGTTTGGGCGTGGAGGAGGGGAAGCTGTCGCTCGATTCGCTTCTGCTCCTCTTTTTGGTCAGATCCCCATTGAGCTTACTGTGCGGGAATGTGGAGACCAAGGGGCTCCGGCGGTGCAAGTTGCACCCTTTGCTCCGTTGACTTCGCTGTTCGTTGGGATCGCGGAGAAGCTGATCGACAGGATCGAAGCACTGCATGCGGAAGAGGACACTCCTGTCATCGATCGCGTCGGTGGGGAGCCTGAGAAGAAGAAACTCCCTGTGGTCCGCTGAGTAGCATTGCGTTGGATGGGAAGAAAAAGGAGGGAATCGGTCTCAAAAAACTGCTATACTCTTTTCTGTGTTGCGTACTCGTGTGGAATCTCCTCAAAGGGAAAGGCAGCGCGTGATAAGCGCTTTGAGCAAAGCGTTAGGCCCTTCGAAGGTGTTGGAAGGAGATGAAACGCTCCTCTATGCGCGCGACGAAAGTGAAGTCGAGGGGATGCTTCCGGATGGTGTTGTCCTTGCAGAGTGCACGCAGGATATTGTCAAAACCTTAGAGATCGCCCAGCGCTATCCTATTCCAGTGACCCCGCGTGCAGGGGGGACGGGGCGCACAGGAGGGGCTATTCCGGTGCAGGGTGGAATTGTCCTTGCGACCCATGCGCTCTCCGTCATTAAAGACATTGATCGACCGAATCAGATCGCGGTCGTGGAACCGGGAGTGACGACGGGGCAGCTCCATCGCGCTGTGGAGCAAGAAGGGCTCTTCTATCCCCCCGATCCCAATTCGCTTGCGAGTTGCCAGATCGGAGGGAATCTTGCAGAGAATGCGGCGGGACCACGTGCATTCAAATATGGGGTGACCCGTGACTACGTGCTAGGTGTGGAGGTCTGCTTGATGGGGGGGCGTGTCTTGCGTACCGGTCGCCGCACTTCGAAAGGGGTTACTGGTTATGATATCACTGCTCTGCTGGTGGGTAGTGAGGGGACCTTAGGGATTTTTACGGAGGCTACGCTTCAGCTCGTTCCAAAGCCGCCCGCGGTGGCTACCCTTCTCGCTTATTTTAAGGATATCGCTGCCAGTGCTCGTGCGGTTGTGGCGATTGGAGAGGCGCAACTTGTCCCCCGATGCATTGAATGGTTGGACTACGCAACCTTGCAAGCGCTCCGCACAGAAGGATACGAGAGCCCTTCCGGAGCGAGAGCAATGCTTCTTGTTGAAGTGGATGGAGATCCCAGTTGGTTGGATGCGGAGCTCGAACGGGTAGGGAATGCGATCTCTTCAGTTGCTGGTTTACTGCAGATTGTTGTTGCGCTGACAGAAGAGGATCGCGAGCGGCTGTGGGGGGCTCGCCGTCTGCTTTCGAGGGCTACACGGAGGCTAGCTCGGTACAAAATTTCGGAGGATGTGGTCGTCCCTCGAACGCTGCTCCCTCAGATTCTTTCTTCTGTTGATCGGATCGGGGATCGCACAGAGGTGCAGCACTTGGCTTATGGTCACGCGGGAGATGGGAACCTCCATGTCAATTTCCTTTGGAATGAGGAGAGGGAAAAACCGCTTGTCTTTCGGGCTGTGAGGGAACTGATGGAAGAGACGGTTCGCCTTGGAGGGACTTTATCGGGAGAGCATGGGATTGGAGGGGCCAAGAAAGAATACATAGGGCTCGAGCAATCTCCTGAACTGATCACGCTCCAACAGGATCTCAAGCGGGTGTTCGACCCTGCGGGGTTGCTCAACCCCGGTAAGATTTTCCCCTCTAGAGGGCACTTCTCCTGCTGAAAGCAAAGCCTAACACCTTTTTTATTGCTATTAATGCTCTTTGTACGAGGATTGTTTTACCCTTGGTGGTTTTTAATTAGATAAGTTTTTTGCCTTCTTTCTTTTTAACCCTTTTGTTTTATTAATTAGGAGTTAATTGGATCTTTAAGATTCTTTTCTTTCATGAAAGCAGGCTTAATGGCGACGAAGAGGAGATCGGATTTTCTCTCTCAGGTTATAGCGAATGGTTAAAAGATGCGACACCAATGCCCCGATGATTCTCTGGATCTGTGCGGCGCTCTGCTTGCATTATGGAGCTGGACGAATGGCGGAATGGCTGCAGTCTTTGCAGATCGATCGCGAGGCGTTGCGTCAAGTTGCGGAGAAAGCTCGGGTGTGTGCGCGGAATGACGATCAGGTCCTTGAAATCGCGATGGCGGATCCCCTTCTTTCCCTCTCTCCTTCTTCTCTTCAACCTCCTTCTCGACCGACCCCTCAGGAACCCAAATTGCTTCCTCTTCAGGAACCGTCTCCCCCCAAGGAGCCAGAGGAGATCCCTCCGGTTGTTGTGCCCCCTTCTGCATCTCCTCCCCCTTCGGACAACCGCATTGCAATTCGACAACACGCTAAAGAAGGGCAATCCGATCATCCAACAGCTCGTTTTCTTGCAAATAAAGCGAATTATGTCAAAGAAGAAACGGTTGCGCGCCAGACTGCCCTCGATCAAGATGATCCGTCCTCTTCTCCAGGGCTCTCTCATGCGATGCTATCCCCTCATCAGGGGGATGGCGATCGGACAAAGATCGCTCAAAGTGAGGAAACACAGGGAGATCCTCACTCTAATGCGGACCAACCGCGAGAAGGGGAAAAAGCGGCTGTGCACGCTCACGCCCCTTCTGTGCCGACGAGGGGGAATTCTTCTGCGGCCCTGTCACCTCAAGACAGCGATTGGCCGCCTCCTGCCTTCACCCACTCTCCTTCTGACCCCTCTCTTTCTAAAGGGAATGACGAATTGCAACACTCTGCTCGCGATGGGTGGGTCCTTTCCCTGGAGCGTCCTAGTGAGGCTCAGCAAAGGGCCTCTTCTTTTCGATCAAATGGGGGAAATGTCCGCTTCGAAGCCAAACCCAGATTGGGTTTGGGGCATCGGGGACCTGCAGGGGAGGTGAATTTCAACCTAACCCATGAAGGAGTTTTTGCGGTGTTGGGAGAAGAAAAAATCCACGCACTCCAGGCTCGCGATCGACAACGGAGAAAGAGTGAGCATCAGGGGAAATGGGCTAGGGTCGGTATCGAGCGTTGGCGGAACGCCATCGAGAACTACGTCTCTTTTGTCAAAGCTGGCAACCAGACAGCGTTAAATGCAGCTGCATCCCCTTTTGCTACCTATTTGAATACCATTCACCTCCAGATCCATCCTATTTTTGCAGATGGTTTCTTGGCTTCCCTCCAACAGTTGCCGAAAGGGCATCCGATGAACGACCTCAAGCTGTTTACACGCCTTGAAATCGTTCTGAACCAAAGTGGAAACATCCTGAAAATGGGGGTTGTTCGGACGAGTGGGGTGCTTGCGTTTGATCTCGCTGCGTTGGAAGCTGTCCAGGAGGCCGTCCCTTTTGTAGCAGCTCCGGAGTCGATCCTCTCTTTTGATGGAAATGTCTACTTGCATTGGGAATTCCATCGTGATGAAGTCTATGCTTGTTCTACAATGCATGCGCGTCCCTTTCTTCTCAAGGGGAATTCGAAATCCCCTTCTGTAGTTCCGGATGGTAACCATGCTGATGAGTCTCTTCTTCGTCACTCGTGGAGCATTCGGTGACCTCTTTTCTTGATGGAGAGGTGTGTTTTTCAACATCATGAAGGATAAAAGAAGTAAGAAGGAAAAAACAACGAGATCGCTTGCTTATTGCTAGTGACGTCAAAGACGAAGAAGTATAATTGTGGTAGTAGGCCTGAGTGGTGATACCATCTTCCATAAGCTCGCTTGCGAGTAACCTGATCGCACTTACCAAACCTCGCATTACCTTGGTTGTGTTAGCAACTACGGGGGCAGGCTTGTTTTTGGCTCCTGGCGCGCTGCCATCGCATCAGCTGCTTTTGGCGATAGTTGGAACCGTGCTCGTCGTTGCAGCAGCGAATGTGCTCAACATGTGGTGGGAAAGAGACGTGGATGCGCTGATGAAGCGCACTCAAAATCGCCCTCTCCCGGCAGGCCGTATCCCTCCTGCTTTAGCACTTGGCTTTGGCTTATTGCTCGGATTGATTGCGGTCCCTCTTCTTTTTCACGTCAACCGGCTGACAGGTTTCCTCGGTCTGTTTGCGCTGATTAGCTACGTAGCCATCTATACTCCCCTCAAGCGGCGTACGCTGTATGCACTCCAAATAGGGGCTATTCCAGGGGCTATCCCTCCTTTGTTGGGGTGGACGAGCGTAACCGGTACAATTGAAGGGGGCGGTTTGGCTTTGTTTGGTCTGCTCTTTTTTTGGCAGTTACCTCATTTTATGGCTATTTCTCTCTTCCGCAAGCAGGACTATGCGCGTGCGGGTCTTCGCGTGTATGGAGCAGTATGCAGTCAACAGGAGACGCACCGAGCGATCCTATTTTATTCGCTTCTGTTGGTAGGGATTAGCGTGGCTCCTTTTTATCTTCATCTGGCGCGTGGATTTTACCTCATTTCAGCTATCTTGCTCGGAGTTGCACTACTGGGATTTGAAGTGCGCGGATTTCGATCCATTCGTTCGGAAGAAGCGGAACGCTGGGCACGCTCCCTTTTCGGTTTTTCCATCATTTATTTAATTTTGCTATTGTGTGCTCTTCTTTTAGATCATGCGTGCGTTTCTTGAGTGCTTGATGGAACTGTCTTGCTCCTTGTACCTTCTGTGAAACGAGTGTCCCACCAAGGCTTCTGCTTGACAAAAAAAAGGAGATATAGCTAGAAATGAAGGTCATTTCATTGAATTAGGCGCGTAGCTCAGTGGTAGAGCGCTACCTTGACACGGTAGAAGTCGTTGGTTCAATTCCAATCGCGCCTACAAGTGATCCATCGCAGTCATCGCTCTGCTCAACGGTAGGGCGGGAGGGGATGCCTGTAGGATTTATGTGAGCTCAAGAAATGAAAAACGTATCATCTAATGATAGGATGATGCGCTTTGCCAACTCTAGAGAATTAAGGCCTTTGGGTGTGTGCGCTTAACTGGATGGTACTGTAGGGCGCGAGCGGGAACCTCCTATTGGGAAGGAAAGGTGGATAAAGTTAAGTCTGCACTTCTTGTTAGCTCGCACGCTCGATCGATTCGAAGAAGGAATCGCAGCGTAAAGGGAAAAGGGGCGTGGTGCTGTAGGACGTCCACGTGATCATCTGCCCATATATATATTCTCTGGAGTTCCCAATCGGATCGGCAGGAGGGGGAGAAGTGGGGTTTTCCATGAGATTTTCAGCGCTGATAAACAAAAAAATAGGTTTCTCTGTAGGAGATACCAAAGCGGAACAAGTCGTTGATGCTCTGGATATGAGCCAATGACCTCTCCTGCGTGAGCAATCATCTGTTGCATAGCCCGAATAGATCGATGTTGGGGAGTTCTGCGTAATAAGGCATTGCTCCAGCAACGCCGACGGCCATTGTGTCTTTTGGCTTATGATGTGCAGCTATCCAACAACCTGCGGCAGCCCATTGCTCTGGCCCATAAACAAGTTCAGCAGAGGAGTTCTAGCTGCAGTTTTGCACTCCTTTGATCCAAACAATTGCTTTGGGGTGATGAACCTCTTGAGCATGTGGAGAAGGTGTGGCTGCAACAGTGCCTTTCGCTTATCCCATGTGAGGAAGAGGGTAGGCCACAGGGAGAAGATAAGCGAGACCGCACATGCTTACAAAGCGAGGGCCCAGTTTGGTGGCTGCGAATGAGATGTACCTCAACCTTCTCTGAACCATCTCCTGCTTGCGTCCAGTCAGTTTGACATGACACGTATTGGGAAATAGATGTCCGTAATAAAAATGGCATTAGTTTAGGAATATACCAATGATGATACTGTAAGCAAAGACGCATTGGGCGAGGGCGATCCCCCCTTTGTGTGAGCTGATTTGAAAGGCGAGAGCAACAACCCATGCGACTCCGAAGAACATCATCCATTCTGGGCGAGTGAGCGTTGTTGCGGCACAAGTGAGCCCGGCTTTCCATCCGTTACGCGGATCTACGCATAGATCACTTATCCATAAAAGACTGAGCAGGAGGAAGCTGGTGAAAGCACACTTTCTGGCCCTCCAAAAATCCATGCAGCCAAGGATGTGTTTCAGGCGAGCGCTACTGTGATCAACATTCCGCCGATCCAGCTGTGTCAGGGCTAAATACGGTGCCACAGAAGCCAGCTTAAACCAGGCGTCTCGACTGCGTAGCTGCCTCCTGCAGCTCTAGCTGTTGTAAGTGGGTGAAAACCGAGCTGATAGAGGAGTGTAGCGACCCTATCCATATGATGGCCTGTATAGCCTTCTAATGGCTCTCCTGGATTATAAGCAGAGGTTCTTAACTCCACTAGCTTTTTGGAGTGACGAACTGCGATGTGGGCATCGTCGCAGAAGAAATCAAAATGTTTTGCATACGAGGGGAGTGCGATGGAAGTAACGGAGGGAGATGCTAGAAAAATCAGAAGCTTGCGGGGCAAATGGTGAATTAACAGCATGTTGGAATGAGATGTGTGCGGAGGTGCTTCCGCGGTCAGCTTGATGGATGCGCAGAGCGACTCCGAATCTATTCGATAAGCCCTACAATGTTATTTGACATTGCGATTGGGTAAAATCAGATTGTTTCCTATATTATAAAAAAAGATTTTTGGAGGAACTAACAAACTCTGTTTCTTAACTTAGTAAATTACACGACGATACTTAGTAGAATGTGCTCTCATCCTGTTGGTCGGTTTCCATCCAGCCTTTTTGCCTCGCTCTTTCAGCTGGCTTGATGGTGGGGGATGTGGAGGCTTTGCGGAAGAACTGTCTGAAGAAAACAATGTGCTCCTTCATTCATGCCTTTACAAACTCAACAAAAAGATGGTGTCTTCAATTTCTTGAACTTTATTGCGGAGATATCTCTTGCTAATTAGACGTTCTCTAGTTGTCTTCCACCTGTTGGAGCGGTGCCTGAGCAGCTAGCGGAATGGATGAATTGTATCGGATCGGACAAAAGAACAACAGGAATAAGGTAAGCAGTATCGCGTCTATTATGGTGTGGTTTTCGAAAATATTTCTGCTAGATTAATCAATCATGTTGTTCTTGTTCATATTTCTTGGAGTATGCAACAGAGGGGAAAAAATATTTGGATATGGCAACACAATGCGTGGTAGAGGGTGCCTGCCCCAAAGAGACACCTCTGTTACATTGGATTGTAGTAACTGGCTACGATATTGAATCAAACCAAATCTATCTGGCACGATGCAGATCAGAAAGCAGTTAAACAGATGTCTTTTGACAGGTTTGAGCAACTTTCGGGTTGGGGGGTAAAAGGTCCAATTATTAGGAAGTTTTTTGAGATCTATAAAGTGCAGGGCAATACGATGATTGTGCTTAAGTGAGCGATTCGGAGAGAGGCTCAGCGCTAGGAATGGAGGTAGAGCTTCTCTTTAGTAGTAGGTACAGATAATAGATAAAAATGGTGTTGTGTTTTTCCAGCAACCTCAACGTGTTCTGTAGAGAAACAGGTAGAGGCTCCATGGAGGCTCTTTCCTCTCCGAGAAAGGGAGGAGGGATATGCCCTTCAGACGGGAGAGGTAGAGCAGCGGCTCTCTCTTCTTGTGTTGTTCGTTCCAGCGTTGGGTGATCGAGGAAATGTCTCCTCTCTTATTTGGGCTTCCCTTGCAGATGGTCCAGGAAGTATGCACTTGTTTCTGGATCCGTGAGGAGTTGTTGGATTCGATGAGAGATCGTGTATAGGATTTGTTCAAATAGAGGATAGGATCCCTCAGCGATTTTTTCCCTGTCGATGGCTTTTTGGGTTGTTTCGATCTGAGTTTGAATCGCTTGCAGGGGGTAAGTCGCGTACCACCGTTTGGCTATCGATAGATTGTAGACATAGGTTGTAGACTTTGTTATGAGGGGAAATCCTGCTTCTCTTGAAGAGGCTCGCTTCGAATTGAACAGAAGGATATCCTCTTCTTCTAGGAGTCAATGGCGTAAGCCAAGATCTACCGTTGGTGCTCCATCGCGAGCAGCTCCGGAATGCCTTGCTTGGCACCGAGCAATCCTCTGTATCGACGGACACGAGGATCAATTCCCCGTTTTTATCTCGGCTGGGTAGGATATTATTCGGTCGAATACTCCGAAAGCCTATCCGTGGGATTATATTTCCCAGTTAATTGAATGCCTCTTGCCATGGATCCAGTGTGAAGGAGGATCTTCCTGTTCGATCTTTTTATGTTCATAGAAGTCGACCCACCATCAGTTTTCCTGTTTCTAATAGCGTGTGGATAGTTCTACTACTGGTTTTGA